>CAMETB010000174.1 GCA_945936265.1 uncultured Clostridia bacterium | reverse complement strand
CTGAAAAAATTATCAAAGGTACTGAAAAATGACGAGTAAACAAATATCATACTTAAAAAGCCTTGCCGTCGGGCTTGATACGATTTTCCAGATAGGAAAAGGCGGAGTTACAGAGGAGATATGCGCGCGCCTTTCTGATGCTCTGGACGCACGGGAACTCATAAAGATCAAGGTGCTTGATACCTCACCCGTCAGCGCAAAAGAGGCGGCTGAACAAATTTCCTCAGCCGTCGGCGCCGATGTTGTACAGACGATAGGAACAAAGATCGTTCTTTTCAGGGTATCTTCAAACGAGAAGAACAGAAAGATCTATATAACGAAAATAAGATGAAAACAGGTATATACGGCGGCACTTTCGACCCGCCACACACAGGACATGTAAAAGCCCTCGAAAAATTTATATCGCAGTTTTCGCTCGATAAGGTTTATGTAATACCCTCTTATATTCCGCCGCACAAGACGGTAAAATCGGGAGTATTGCCCAACCAGCGTTTTGAGATGGCGAAACTCGCATTTCTCGGCGTTTCCGAAAAAGTTGAGATTTCCGATATTGAGATAAACAGAAAAGGGAAGAGTTATACCTCTGACACGGTTGCTTTTTTCAATCAGAATCTGAAAACAAAGCCGTATCTGCTTTGCGGCACCGACATGTTCCTTACTCTTGACACATGGCACGAACCGGAATATATCTTCAGAAATTCCGTAATCGTTTACGTAAGGCGTGAAAACGACCCGGAAAGCACAAAACTTATTGAAAAAAAGACAAACGATTATGAAAATAAATACGGCGCCTTGATTTACAGGCTCGATATGGACGCCACGGAAATTTCATCTACGGATATAAGAAAAGCGATAAACGGTTATTACAGGGGAGAAAAACGCAGTTCATATTTAAGGGAGTGCGTTCCCGAAAAAGTAATGGAGTTTATCATGGAAAATAATCTTTATAAAAACGGTGATACGAATGATCGATAATATTACTATGAAATTTATTAAGGAGACGGTAAAAAGCCTCCAGGATGAAAAGAGATTTACACATACCGAAGGCGTTGCCGAAGAGGCTTACAATCTCGGAATGATATTTATCCCCACCGATGCCGAGAAACTGCGCCTTGCGGGGTATCTGCACGATATTACGAAGTGCTTTACGGTTGAGCGTCAGCTTGCACTTTGCGAGGAGTACGGAATAGAAATCAATCTTGAAAATCTTACTCCGAAACTTTTGCACGCAAGAACAGGATGCGAGTTTGCAAGGCGGCTTTTCGGAAAAGAGATAGTTGACGACGAAATATATTCCGCAATAATGAATCATACGACGGGCAGGGTGGGAATGAGCCTGTTTGACTCGATAGTCTATCTTGCGGATTACATAGAAATAAACAGGACTTTTGAGGACTGCGTAAATCTGCGCAATTATTTTTACGACAATATAAAGAATGCAGTCTCCGTCGAGGATAAAAAAGAGGTACTCAGAAAAACTCTCGTACTGTCGTTCAATTACACGCTTAAAGACCTTATGAAAGAGGACAGGCGTATCGATTCGGACACGGTGGATGCGCGTAACTACTTTCTTATGACAAAGAACTGTTTCTGATAAAAAGGAGAATATATGGATAAAAACGAAAAATTTCTGACCGGCGCGTCTCCCAAAGAGGTTGCGGAATATGCTGTAAAGGTGCTTGATACAAAGAAGGCGGGAGACATAAAGCTCCTTAAAGTAGACAAAAAAACCGTAATTGCCGACTATTTTGTCATCTGTACGGGAAATTCGGCAACGCAGATAAAAGCCCTTGCCGACGAACTCGAATACAAGCTCGGCGAGGCGGGCGTACCGTATATAAGATTGGAAGGCGGCGCGTCAAACGAGTGGCGCGTGCTTGATCTGAAAGATATAATTATACACATTTTTTCAAGGGAAGCAAGAGATTTCTATAAACTCGAAAAGCTCTGGGCAGACGCCGAAGAGATCGATATAAAAGAAATAACCGGCTGATTGGGGGATATATTATGAAAAAATACGATTTTCAGACCATCGATAAAAAATGGCAGAAGGAATGGGACGACAAAGAGGCTTTCAAAGTAGAAATAGACTATTCAAAGCCGAAATACTATACTCTTATAGAGTTTCCGTATCCGTCGGGTCAGGGGCTTCATATAGGCCACCCAAGACCCTATACCGCAATGGATATAGTTTCCCGCAAGAAGAGAATGCAGGGTTATAACGTCCTTTTCCCGATGGGTTGGGACGCTTTCGGTCTGCCTACTGAAAACTATGCAATTAAAAATCATGTCCATCCGAGGATTGTAACCGAGAAGAACATAGCTCATTTCAAAGAGCAACTTAAATCCATAGGATACAGTTTCGACTGGTCAAGAGAAATAAACACCACCGATCCGGAATATGTAAAGTGGACGCAGTGGATCTTTTTGCAGATGTACAAAAAGGGACTTGCTTACAAAAAAGAGATGAGCGTCAATTTCTGTACCTCATGCAAATGCGTTCTTGCCAACGAGGAGGTTGTAAACGGAGTATGCGAGA
>CAMETB010000173.1 GCA_945936265.1 uncultured Clostridia bacterium | reverse complement strand
CATTGATGCCCAGACAAAGAAACTGCGGGTTATCGTAAAGGAGGACGCATAATGGAAAAGTACATCACGGATGAACGCACAGGGCTGAAATATGAGCTTGTCGGAGACTACTACTTCCTCGCCGGTGATGATGAGCCGGAGAAACGCTCTATCGGGATATGGGGGCAGAGACACCAACGGTATCTGAAACAGCATTGCAAAAACGTTTACGCCGAACTGCTGACAAGCGGTAAACTGAACGAATACCTTGCCGACATGAACGAGCAGGCGGAAGAAATGTTTTCTCAGTTGGTAAAAGAACTCGCCGAAAAGGACGATATCACGGAAAAACTCAAAACCGAAAATCAGATGCTTTGGGTGCGGCGGATGAACGCTGTACTGGAAACGGCAACGGAAATTGTCAATAATGAAATAATATATACCTAACGAAAAGGGTTGCTATGCATTTTTGCACAGCAATCCTTTCTTTACCTTTCTTTATCTATTTCTAAGATATTGTGAAACAGTATCAAGTTCTGGGAAAAGAGACGCTTTATGTATACATATCGTTTCCAGTTCTGAAAGAATTGTTTTCTTACACTCTGCGGGAATAATCAATTCCTTAATAACGTGTTTTTTCAATTTACCATCGCTATCTGTTTCGTTAAAATCAAGAGCAGACATAATAAACGCACCATCTTGCTTGAGTATTCGGGGATTATCTTGATTTGCTTGAACAAAAACGGGGCGTAGCATATCAAGCGGCACTATTCCGCGTTCAAACGCATTGTTCTCCTTTTGAATATTATAATAAAAGCGCTCTATTTCAGGATCGGAATACTTGGAATTTGTACTTTGCGGAAATTTCCCCTTAAATAAATATATGTACGATAGAATCTGTAATTGCTCTTGTTCTTCACGGCTTAATTCTTGCAAGTGAGAGAGCATCTGAACTCTATCGCTTGTTTCATACGCAACTTCGTCCGATCTAATACCAAAGATAGAAACTTTCCCATCTATTTCGAAATGACTTTCGCAGGCAAAATATAGTCCAACTAACGGGTTTGCCGTAATATCAAGCAATCGTGTAGGTGATCCATAATGCTGCATATATGTAAGCTTATTAAAATTTTTAAGATGAGCAAGTATGTTGGGGCATCGAACTTGCAATTCGTGGAAATAATAATTCTCTTCTTTTTCATTGTTTCTATATATCCCGGAAACGAGTTTATAGTCTTTGTTCGCGACTCCACGGTAAAAGAAACGATGAGAATGAAATTCAGAATCAATATGCTTATCTAAAAATTCTTCTGAGTATGCTTCGTAAGATTGATTTCCTATGAAATTCCACAATTCTGCCTTTTGTTTTGCATAAGATAAAGCCGTATTGCTTTTATTCTTTTTTTCGTCCTTAAATGAATCAAACATATCCAACACGGCATTTTTTATTTTGCAATTGCCGACGCTGTTGATTCCTTCATTAAAGTGACGCATATCCATATCACTGATTTTTATATTTATCAAAAAATCTTGCAATGTTCTACATATCATCTTTATTACCCCTCCTCAGCACAAACTCCCCCAGCACTTTCTTTTGCAGTTTATAGGTATGTCCAAACGACAAATGAGAACGGTAACTGGAAAGTACCTGCTTTATTTCATCAAGGTCAGTTCTTCCTTCGGCGTATGCTTTCTGAAAATAGCGCAATTTACGCTTATATTTGACCTTCGTGCTTTGCTTGACCTTTCGGATCACCTTTCCGGTATCGGTCATATAGAAATGCCATCCGAGATAATCGACGCCGTTCTTAATCGGAAAAATCTTCGTCTTTTCATTGAAAGACAAATTCAGTTCTGTTTCGGCATAATCGCACATCACATCAAGACAGTGCTTCAAATAGTCTTTATCCTCGTGAATGAGAACGCAATCGTCCATATAACGAGAATAATACCGTATTTGCAGTTTTTCTTTTATCAAGCGGTCAAGACCGTCGAGATAATAAATTGCAAACCACTGACTCGTCTGATTGCCGAGCGGAAGACCTTTTCCCGGAGATTTTTCGTAGCTGTCAATAATCTGATAAAACAGGGACAGCATTTTTTCTTCCTTAAAAACCTTTTGCAGCTTCCGTTTCAAGATTTCGTGATCTATGTTATCAAAAAACTTGCGGATATCGCATTTCAGAAAATATCCGTCCGTTCCGTGCTTCCGATAGAATTCACGCGGAAATCCGGACAGACGTTCCATCGCAAAATGCGTGCCTTTTCCTATGCGGCAGGCGGCGTTATCGTAAATCAGCCGTTTGTCGAGTGTCGGGGCAAGTCCCTCATCGCAGATACAATGCTGAACGACACGGTCGCGGTAATGCAGGGCATGAATTACACGGTCCTTCGGGCCGTGTACCATAAAACTGTAATAACCGGACATTTCATAGGTGCCGTTTTTCAGTCTGTCGGAAATCTCGGTAAGATTTTCGGAGAGGTTCATCTCAAAATCAATGACCTCCCGAGTAGTCCGCTTACTCAACCGCGCAACCGTATGCGCTTTGTAAAGATTTCCGAAATCACAAATCTTATCATAATCTGTCATCATAAACAAAAAAATCATCGGCG
>CAMETB010000172.1 GCA_945936265.1 uncultured Clostridia bacterium | reverse complement strand
ATTTGAACTCGCAAAGGCGCTTTTCGGTGAGGAAACTGCCGAAAAAGTAAGGAAAGGCATCCTTTATTAAGGTGACGAAATGAACAGCATAAAAAAAGAAAAAGACGAAATAAGGAAGGATTTTCTCGAAAAGAGATATGCGCTTGGCGAAGAAGAAAGAAAACGCCGGAGCATGACAATTTGTTCCCTTGCCGCTTCTCTTGTCAGCTTCAGACATGCCGACACTATTCTTATCTACGCTCCCGTAAAGGCGGAGATAGACGTTATTCCGCTTTTTGAGGAGGCGATAAAAAGAGGCAAAAAGGTCGCTTTCCCGAGATGCGACTGTGAAAACCGCACGATGACGTACCACTACGTTTCCTCAATAGATGAGATGAAGCCGTGTGCCTACGGTATTCTCGAGCCCGACGAGAGCGCGCCGATATACAACCCCGAAAACAGTTCCGACGTTGCCGTATGCTACATACCGGGTCTTGCTTTTGATATCTACGGCTATCGCCTCGGCTACGGCAAAGGCTACTACGATAAATTCATGCACTCTTTCAGAGGCTGCACGATAGGTCTTATCTACTCCGAGTTTATCGTCCCCTCTCTGCCGAGAGGAAAATTCGACCGCCACGCCGATATAATGCTTACCGAAAAGGGCATAAAAGCCATAAAGCCCGAGAGAAAATAAAACACCGAAATGGTGCTGTTGCAAATTAAATTTGCAACAGCACCATCGTTTTTTAGGGGATAGGCGGATTTAGCAAAGATGCCTTGGTTTCGTTATATTGTAGGGCGGGGGCTTGCTCCCGCCGTTTTGTTTGCATTTTATGTGCAAACGGACCGTCGGGGACGCCGGTCCCTACAAGTACGTCGAGGGGTGAAAATGGCGCATCAAAACGGTGCGCCGTTTTTATTTTTGTTTTATAAAATTTTTATTGAGAAAACAAGAGATAAAAAGAGATATAAAGAGAAAAAATGAGATTTAAGTGCTAAATATTAAAATGGAGATATTTTTTTGTGAAAATCTCTTGACAGGGAAAAAAGCGCGTGCTATAATGATTGAGCGTAAAAGAAGCAGGTTATTGCCTGCAAGTTAAAAATTTCGGAGGAAAAACAAATGTCAACTTTTATGGCTAACAACACCATTGAGCGTAAATGGTACGTTATCGACGCCGCAGACAAGCCGCTTGGTAAGACTGCTGTTGCTGCCGCAAACATTTTAAGAGGTAAGCACCGTCCCGAATTCACGCCCCATGCGGATTGCGGTGAGTTCGTTATAATCATCAACGCATCAAAGGCTGTTCTCACGGGCAAGAAGCTCGAACAGAAATATTATCGCCGTCATTCGGGATATATCGGCGGTCTGAAAGAGGTTCAGCACAAGAACCTTATCGCTACCCGTCTCGCGCTTGCAATGCAGCTTGCTGTTAAGGGTATGCTCCCCCACAACTCCATAGGCGACAAATCAATCACAAGACTTAAGGTATATGCAGGTGCTGCTCACAATCAGCAGGCTCAACAGCCTATCGAAGTCGAAGTAAAATAATCGGGAAAGGATAAAAGAATATGTATACAAGTGCTAAACCTTATTTCTACGGAACAGGCAGAAGAAAAAAATCGGTTGCTCGCGTTCGTCTTTATCCGGGTACCGGTGTTATTACGATAAACGGCAGAGACGTTGACGAGTATTTCGGTCTTGAAACTCTCAAGCTTATAATCAACCAGCCTCTCGACGTTACCGAGAATATCGGTAAATTCGATATCGTTGCAAACGTAAACGGCGGCGGTATCTCTGGTCAGGCAGGCGCTATCCGTCATGGAATAGCAAGAGCTTTGCTCACCGTTGACGAAACCTACCGCGGAGCCCTCAAGGCTGCCGGACTTCTCACTCGTGACCCTCGTATGAAGGAAAGAAAGAAGTACGGACTCAAAGCTGCTCGTCGTGCTCCTCAGTTCTCAAAGAGATAACTTCTTTACAAAACAAAATGCGACTCACCTCGGGTCGCATTTTTTGTTTTCAATAATATTATAAGCCGTCATTTTTAATCTTCCGGTAGGGCGACCGAAAAGCCTTCTCCTGTGGGAGAAGGGGGACCGCGTTAGCGGTGGATGAGGAGTAAGGCACAAAAAGCCTCCCTTGCGCCTGCCCTGCGAAAAACCGTTATCTTTTCACAAGCGGACCGTCGGGGACGCCGGTCCCTACTGTCCTGTGATGAGGGCTTCCTTCACTTCCGCCGGGGGCTGTTTACAGAAGTTGTTGCTCGTTTATTATAAGTTTGAAGGAAAGACCGAGTTTTTCGGCGGCTTTGCGGCACATTACCATACGGTTTAGGAAAATTTCAAAATAGTTCATAACCGAACTTATATGCGTGTCAACGGTAAGCTTCAGTTTTATTATCGTTTTCTCCTCGTTTATTTTAAGCGAGGATTTTATTACCGAGTAGTTTACTCTGTCGTGGATATCGAACTTCGTCACGTCGCTGTTTCTTACCCTCGTTCTGCGTACGTCCGATTTATCGGCAAGTATAAGTGCGGCGGCTATCGGATTTACAGCCTCGCCCTCCCCCTCGTCGTGATTGCCTATCGCCGTCACTATGGTAGCCGTATCCTCTG
>CAMETB010000171.1 GCA_945936265.1 uncultured Clostridia bacterium | reverse complement strand
AAAGACGATGTTTGCAACGCACTATCACGAGCTTACCTCGCTTGAGGGAGAGTGTGACGGTGTGGTAAACTACAATATAGCGGCTAAAAAGCGCGGAGAGGACATAATCTTTTTGCGCAAGATAGTAAAAGGCCCAACCGATGACAGCTACGGCATAGAGGTCGCCAAGCTTGCAGGCGTGCCCTCCGAGGTGGTAAAGCGTGCAAAGGCAGTCCTTGCCGAAATGATAAAAGACGGACACGTGTCCGCTAAAAATCACACGGAGCAAGCCGAAATACCGATGGAGATGTCCTTCGAGGACGTCGGCATTTACGAGGCGGCAGACAGAATAAAGAAAACCGATATAAACACACTAACACCCATCGAGGCGATGAATTTTGTGTTTGAACTCAAAAAACTCATAGATAACAAATAGGAAAGAGAGGTGACGCATTTTGGGAAAAATAAACGTGCTCGGCTTTGACGTAGCCAATCTTATAGCGGCAGGCGAGGTTGTGGACAGACCGTCCTCCGCCGTCAAAGAGCTCCTTGAAAACGCAATAGACTCGGGAGCAACGTCAATAACCGTCGAGATAAAAAACGGCGGCACGTCGTTTATACGCATTACCGATAACGGTTGCGGTATGGACTTTGACGATTTACCCGTTGCCATTTTGCGTCACGCAACAAGTAAGATAAAAAACGCCTCCGATCTTGACGCCGTTTTTACCCTCGGCTTCAGGGGTGAGGCACTTGCCGCCATCTCCTCCGTTTCCAAAATAAGAATAATGTCAAAGCAGAAAACGGACGATCTCGGCGGACTTCTGGAGTGCCACGGCGGCAAGGTTATAAGTCACATAAAAACGGGTTGTGCAAACGGAACTACCGTTATTGTCGAGGACCTTTTTTATAACGTGCCCGCAAGGAAGAAATTCCTTAAAAAAGACGTTACCGAAGCCATTGCCGTAACCTCGGTGGTTGAAAAGATAGCAATGTCCGAGCCGGGCATAGCCTTCCGCTACATAATAGACGGAAATATCAAATATATCACCTCAGGTGACGGTAGCCTTCAAAACGTCATATACGCCATTTTGGGCAGGGACGTGGCTAAAAAACTTATAAAAGTCAGCCGTGAGGACGGCGGCGTTTCGGTTGAGGGACTTATCTCCTCGCCAGATTTCGTGCGCTCCAACCGCAACTTTGAAAACTTTTATATAAACTCACGCTTTGTAAAGAGCAAGACCGCATCTGCCGCAATAGAGCAGGCTTATCAGTCCTATATACCGTCGGATAAATTCCCGTTTTGCGTTCTCAATATAAAAATCGATCCCGCAACGGTTGACGTAAACGTTCACCCGTCAAAATTAGAGGTCAAGTTTTCAAACGAGAAGATCATTTTCGATGCGGTTTATTATGCCGTCAAAACCGTTCTTTCAAGCTCAATAAACCGTCCCAGCCTTTACGATGAGGACGCCAACACCTATCATAGAGGAACTCTTGCAAACACTCCGTTCAAAGCCATATCACCCGAGGAAAGACCCGACAGAATAGTATTTGACAAAAACAGCAATTTCGGCGTCGTTATGAGCGGCGGCAAGCTCAATTACGATATTGCAAAAAATACGCAGCCCAACACGGAAGCTAAAAAAGCGACGCATTTTGAAATATCGGAACAAAAAGACAGATATTGCCCGACGAGTGTCGATAATTCCGTTTTTCCAAAAACGGAGAATAAAACGGTCTATAACGTATCCGATTTTATGAAAAAAGAGGGGGACGTGTCGCAAAAAAGCGAAAATACAACCACTTTTACGCAGTATAAAGCACAACCCTCCGAGGTTCAACCGATAAAACGTGAAAACAAGACCGTACCCGAGTATAAAATGATAGGGGAAGCGTTTAATTCTTACGTCATAGTGGAGATGGGCGATACGCTTTATATGATAGACAAGCATGCCGCACACGAGAGAATAATATTCGAGGACTTAAAGCAAAAAATCAAGCTTGCCGAGCATTCCTCTCAAATGCTTTTAATACCCATTGAGGTTCATCTTGCAACGGAGGAAAAAGCATCTCTTTGCGAGTGGGGCGACGATATAAAAAAGACGGGCTTCGGCTACGAGGTAAAAGAAAACGGCACGGTAAGCATATACGAAATACCGGCAGGCATAGAGCCGCAGGCGGCAGAGGATATGTTCGTCACCTTTGCCTCCGCACTTGCCTTTGGCGAGGGGGACGCAAAGAAAACGAGGGACGAGTTTTTTGAAAAAGCGCTTTACCAGGCTTCCTGCAAGGCGGCAATAAAGGCAGGACGTGTCTATGAAGAGGAGCATATCAAGTGGATATGCGACAGGGTGTTGTCACTTGACAATATAAAATACTGTCCTCACGGAAGACCCGTTGCGTTTGAAATAACGAAGCATTTTCTTGAAAAGCAGTTTGAAAGGATAAAATAATGTTTGAAGTTTTGAAAACCGAGGGCAAGGCAAGACGTTGCACAATGCAGACCGTGCACGGCACGATAGAAACCCCCGTGTTTATGAACGTAGGTACGTGCGCCGCAAAAAAGGGCGGAGTTTCCACAAGGGCCTTAAAGGATATAAAATGCCAGGGGGAGCTTTCAA
>CAMETB010000170.1 GCA_945936265.1 uncultured Clostridia bacterium | reverse complement strand
CCCGATAAGCGTACTTTTTGCATCCGTTACCCTTATCTGTATTTTCAGCCCGAGTTCCGTTTTTTCCGTAAGCCTCGCCCTTTCGTTCCTTTCAATGCTTGCTTGTATCTGTACTTCAAAACTCGTTTTCGGAGGAAAATTTATACACAAAATAAAGTTCAGACCGTTAAGATACGCGGTAAAAACTTTTATACTTACAATTTGCGTAAATCTGGCAATTTTGCCGTTGACGTGTATTTATTTCGGCTCCGTTTCCCTCATATCTCCGCTCACAAACATAATAATGATACCGCTTTTTGAAATTCTCATGTTTCTTTCTCCGTTTGTCGTTTTGTTTGCATATGTGCCGTTTCTTTCCGAAATTGCCGCGGGAGTGTGCGAATTTCTTACAAAAATCATACTTAAAATAACTTCTGAAATTGCATATCTTCGCGGAATAACGATGTCGCTTGACGGCGGAATACAAATTACCGGAATAGTTATGATAGCACTCTCGCTCTGCTTGCTCCTCGTGCTCGATAAAAAGAAACTAAAATATACTTTCGCCCTCGTGATGACGGGAATAACGGTATTTTGTACAGGAAGTATCGGAGTTTACGTTGAACGCGCAACCGTCCCGTCGGTTACGGTTTACAGTGAGAACAAAAGCGATATCGTAGCAACAGCAAGCGACGGTTCTCTTATAATAACCGACGTAACGTCGGGAGATTGGTGCGACGTTATAAATTCCTACTATCTTTGTTCATATCTCGGCTATTCCGAAATAGAATACTACGTCGTGTGCGATTATGGGTCCAGGACAAGCATTTCTATTGACAGAGTAAGTAACAAAACTTATGTAAGAAATATTATTTTGCCAAAGCCGATGGACGAGGATGAGAGAGAAGCCTGTGAGGAAATTTGCTTGGTGGCAGGCAAAAAACGCATAGGAGTGTCGTTTATAGAAGATGAAATGATGCTTTGCGGCGCAAAATTCGAGTTTTGCGTTGACGAAAAATTAAGCCGCTCGGTAAAAAGAGCCGTCTGCTTTTCAACGCTGCTAAAGGATACACGCTTTTCATACCTCGGCGCCTCTGCTTATAACCTCGTTGACTATTTCCCCGAGAATATAGCGTACTCGTCGGACGTTCTGGTCTTCGGCTCATACGGACCGAACAGAAAAACGGACTTTTACTACTACGCTCCCAATGCAGACTATGTTTTGTTCCTCGGCGACAGTTACCATTATGCCAAAATACAAATGTTATACGAATTGCGCGACAAAATTGTCACCCCCGAATACCCCGTGACTTTCAGAATTGAATAATGTAAATAAAAATGCGTCGGCATATTTCAAGCCGACGCATTTTTGTATCGGATTTTGTGGAACTTTGCGTTTTTGTGTCATATTATGTAATGAGCATAAGGCTCAAAAAGGAGAAAAATATGAGATACGACACAAATTCGAGAAATTCACGCAGAACGGATTTTGAGCAATTTTCACAGTTTCTCGGTGCTAACGCAGACAGGCGTATGCCAAGAGACGCCTACGTAAGAGGGGAAATGCGGTCAGATATGAACGCAAACTCCCACGATGCAAGACCGAGAGAAAAATCGCTTGCTATGGTGTATCCCGTTATGCAGAGCTGGCAGAGCATTTACGACCCCGAGGTGGGATTTGTAAACGGAACTATTTTTGAGGAACTTGACAAACCGTTTTATCCGACGGGTTGTTCCGGTAAAAATTCGGAGGGCTGTGTAAGATGAATACGGATTCGAGAGAAAGACTCATGAGAGAGATACAGATTTATTCATTTGCCGTCTATGAGGCGCTTTTGTACCTTGACGCATATCCCGACTCACGCGCGGCACTCGATTACTATAATAAATACAAAGCGCTTGAGCAAAAGGCTATGTCGGAATACGAGCGTAAGTACGGACCGATAACCGCACCCGATAATGCATCGAGCTGGCAATGGACCGAGGGACCGTGGCCCTGGCAGAATGAAGGAAAGAGGTAATAGATATGTGGCAATATGAAAAGAAATTACAGTACCCCGTAAATATAAAAAATCCCAATCCCAAGTACGCCAAGATAATAATAAGCCAGTTGGGAGGACCCGACGGCGAGGTCGGCGCTTCGCTTCGCTATCTTACGCAAAGAATGGCGATGCCTTATTCGCAGGTTATAGGAATACTCACAGACGTTGGCACTGAAGAGCTTGCCCACGTGGAGATGGTGTCAACCATACTTTATCAGCTCACGAGGAACTTAACGCCCGAGGAAATAGTAAAGAGCGGTTTTGATACTTATTTTGTAGATCATACGTCGGGTATTTATCCCGTAGCCGCAAGCGGTTATCCTTACAGCGCGTCACAGTTTCAGTCAAAGGGCGACGTTTTGACGGATCTTAACGAGGATTTAGCGGCAGAGCAGAAGGCAAGAACTACCTATGATAATATCTTGCGCCTCGTAGATGACCCCGATGTGTGCGACCCGATAAAATTTTTAAGAGCGAGAGAGATAGTCCACTATCAACGCTTCTGCGACGCTTTGCGCATAGCGCAGGATAATATGGACTCCAAAAACTTCTACGGTTACAACCCCGCATTCGACAAAGGAAAGAAATAAAACCGTAAAACCATAACCGCCGATTAAAACGGCGGTTATTATTTTGTAAAGGTGAATTATACTATCAAGTGCAACAGCAAATAAAAAAGTAGAAGTTCATACGAA
>CAMETB010000169.1 GCA_945936265.1 uncultured Clostridia bacterium | reverse complement strand
ACCAGGGTTCTCACCACTTGAACGTGAACGTATTCGGTATCGACAAGCTCAAGGACGCTATGGAGCGTTATGGATCGGATAAGCCCGATACGAGATTCGGCATGGAGATACAGGATATATCCGATATTGTAAAGGACAGCGGTTTCTCCGTATTTTCGGGAGCCGTCGCAGCAGGCGGATCTGTACGCGCAATAGTTGCAAAGGGCGCGGCAGATATTCTTACAAGAAAAGAGATAGACAAGCTTACCGAGCACGCAAAGGGAATAGGCGCAAAGGGACTTGCCTATATAAGATATCATGAGGATACCCCGAGTTGCTCGTTTGCAAAATTTTTAAAGGACGGCGAGCTTGACGCCATACTAAACCGCATAGACTGCAAGAAAGGCGACGTTGCCCTGATAGTTGCCGACAGCGACAAGGTAACGCTCCCGACGCTCGGCGCACTTCGTCTGACGGTTGCAAAGAAACTTGATATAATACCCAAAAATCTTTATAATTTCGTATGGATAACCGAATTTCCGTTCTTTGAGTGGAATGAGGAAACACAGCATTGGGACGCTATGCATCACCCGTTCACGATGCCGCTTGAGGAGTGCCTTGACAAACTCGACAGTGACAAAGGTTCGGTAAGGGCAACCTCGTTCGACCTCGTTCTTAACGGAGTGGAACTTTCTTCCGGATCTATGAGAATAACCGACCCCGAACTTCAGCAAAAGATGTTTACACTCCTCGGCCTTACCAAAGAGGAGATAGACGCAAAATTCGGTTTTCTTGTAGACGCTTACAGATACGGGGCGCCGCCGCACGGAGGAGCCGCCCTCGGTCTTGACCGCATAGCGATGATAATGTGCGGTGCCGACAGCCTCCGTGATGTTGTCGCTTTTCCGAAGGTACAAAACGCCTCCGAACTTATGACTGACTGCCCGTCGGAAGTGGGCGAAAAGGACCTCGATGTTCTCGGAATCAAAGTCGTAAAAGAGGACAAGCAATAAAAAACCACATATGTGTGGATAAAAAGATAATCAGACGGCTCACGCCGTCTGATTCCTTTATTCAATGTTTCCCTTTTTTTCTGCTTTATTGTCTTCTGAATGTTTCTCCGCTTTTTTGTCTTCATCCGGTTCTTCGTATTCTTCATAGTCGTCGCTGTATTTTGCCGCTTCCAGATTCTCGCGCTCGTCTATTGACCTTTTCATTGTTTTCATAAGAGATACTATTCTTGAAACGGCGTAAATTCCTATCGAGATAGGATAAGAGAGTTCCATTGCCGAGAAACGCTGAACCGACGGAATCAAAATCATCGGGACGGGAAACGCGCATACCAGAATACCGAGCGCAAGAGCGGAGAAAATATATGGTCTGTATTTAGGCTCAAGATGCTCAGCCTCCGCTTCAAACAGGAAGAACAGAGTTATAAATACATAGATGAGTATCTGACTTATTCTCGATATTTCCGAGGTAAGAAGCTTATCGTAAAAATAGATTGAGAATATGCCGCAAAGCCCCCAGAAAACAGTACATACCGAGAGAGTGCGGGTCAGATATCGTGGAAAAACGGTTTTTTTGTGCTTTATCTGTTTCGGTAACGCCGAAATCACAAAGTATGCAAAAAGGGCTAATGAAAGAATGAATCTTATTGTCCTGAATATTCCGAATGAGTGCGGATCTTCGATTATTACGGTAAGATCGTATATAAAACCGATAAGCGTTGAGACTGCCGCAAGATATGATGCAAATTTTGAAAAACTGCATTTTCTTATTTTTGTAACCTTGACTCCGTCGCATTTTACGGCAACATATGCCGAGAGGGCTATAAATATAACAATCAACGCAAGAAATATGCAGGTGACGGCAGTGGGAATTTTAAGAGAATACGTTTCCGGATTATAACAAATGCTGAATGATAAAATGCCGAATACTATAGTGGGGACCAATCCGCACATTATGATCGGGATAAATTTTTTCATTAAGGCGTATGTTTTTCTCATGTTGAAATATGGTCCTTTCAGGCGCGAATATTGTAGAAAGATATAACCGTATATATATTATCATATACTTTTCTGAAAATCAATATGAAAATATTAAAAAATCTTATTCGGATCAAAACCGGTTGACAAACACGGCAATTTTTGATATCATGATTAGGAAGAATAAAAATCGTCTTTCGGGATGGGAAAAGAGGCAGAAATATGCTTGAAGAACTTAAAAAGGAAGTATACGAGGCAAACATGGCGCTCGTAAAATACAACCTCATAACTTTTACGTGGGGAAATGTAAGCGGAATAGACAGAAAAAGCGGGCTTTTCGTAATAAAGCCGTCGGGGGTGGAATATGACGAACTTACGCCCGATATGCTACCCGTTGTCGATCTTTACGGTAATGTCGTCGAGGGAAAACTCAAGCCGTCCTCCGATACGCCTACGCATATAGAATTATACAAAGCATTCCCCGAAATAGGCGGGATAACTCACACTCATTCTCCGTGGGCAACAATTTATGCACAGGCGGGCAGAGATATAATTCCTTACGGCACAACTCACGCCGATTATTTCGGTTGCGCCATACCATGTACCCGCAAGATGACGGATGAGGAGATAAAAGGTGCATACGAAAAGGAAACCGGCACGGTTATAATAGAAGCTCTTAAAGATATAGGCGTTGACAAAATGCACGCCGCGCTCGTCCATTCTCAAATGCAGCATCCGTAGCATCGCAGAAATCCGCGATGCTAC
>CAMETB010000168.1 GCA_945936265.1 uncultured Clostridia bacterium | reverse complement strand
GGGAATAAAAGAGAAGTACGTCGTGCTATGCTATGGCGGCTCTCTCGGGGCAAGCCGAGTAAACGAAGGTGCTTTGCAGCTCATAGAGAATTTTATATGCGATTCTCCCGATGTTTTGTTTGTCTGGGCAACAGGTAAGAGAGAGTACGGAAGAATAAAAGAAATTCTGCATGATAAAAAGTATGACAGACTTGAAAGTCTCCGTTTCAGCGATTATATATATGATATGCCCGAAAAGGTTGCCGCCGCAGATATCGTTATATGTCGCGCAGGGGCAATGAGCGTTTCCGAAATGGCGTCGGGCGGGAAATGTACGATATTTATTCCGTCGCCGAATGTGACGGATAATCATCAGTATAAAAATGCAAAAATGATAGGAGACGCCGGTGCGGCGGTCGTAATAACCGAGGATGTGCTGTATCAGCTTACCGACACGGTAAGAGACCTTCTTTCAGACGATAAAAAGCGTCTTTCAATGTCAAAAAAGATGAGGTCTTTTTATGTGCCCGACGCAAACAAGAGAATTTACCGAGAAATACTTTCAATGATTCATTCCCGATAATATACACAGCATAAAGTAAGAAATGGCGGTTGACATTGTGAACGTTTTATGGTAAAATGAGATAAAACAAAACTTATTTTATCGTAAGGAGCGATTTTATGAAGAGAGCATTTATACATTCGTGTCTTGCCGCTTTGCTGATAATCGCCTTTCTCGGCATCGTATCGTGCAAGGACAAAGAGGTAAAATATTCTGTAACGCTTGACGCCGCGGGAGGAAATACGGATATTTCATCATTCGAAGTCGTTTACGACGGTGATTATTCTTTGCCGACTCCGGAGAAAAAAGGCTATATTTTCTCGGGATGGGAATATGATGGAACAAAAGTGGATGAGAGCGGAAAATGGAGTATTGATTCCGCCGATAAAAATATAGTCCTGACAGCTACATGGACGCCGAAAGTATACACGGTTACCTATGTTTTGTCCGGCGGCACAAACAGTGCATCAAACCCTTCTTCATATACCGTAAACTACGGCACAATAACCCTTTCCGACCCCACTAACGGAGCATATTTGTTCGGTGGATGGTATTTGTCAAATCATTTTGACGAAAGCGAGAAGGTAACGCAAATAGAATCCGCTTCGGCATCCGATATAGTGCTTTACGCAAAGTGGGAATCTCCTGCCGAATCATTTATTTATTATGACGCAAACGGCGGAACGGTGAAGGACGGATATACAAAGGCAACAAAGGATTCGGAATACACTCTTGCCATTCCGGAAAGAGTGGGATATACTTTTAACGGCTGGTATAACGGAAATACGAAAATAGAGAATAGCGGAACGTGGAATATTTCAGGTAATGTGACACTTACTGCTTCGTGGACCGCGATAAATTACACGATAAGTTATAACCTTGACGGAGGAACATCGACAAATCCGTCAACCTATAACGCCGATACCGAGACATTTACGCTTGCCGTTCCCGTAAGGGAAGGATACGCTTTTGTCGGCTGGACGGGAACGGATATAGAGGGAACTGAACAGACCATTACAATAAACAAAGGCTCGATAAACAACCGTGATTACACTGCCGTATGGTTAAAGAAAAACGCTTCAAACGGTGTAATTTACGATTATAAAGACGGCAATGCGGTAGTAGTCGGTTATAACGGCAGATTTTCGGGCTCGGGATTTACTATCCCGTCTGTTTATGAGGGATACAGCGTTGTTTCGATAGAGGAAGGAGCATTTATGGGGCTTGGCAGTAAACTTACCTCCGCACAGCCCTTCTATGTAACCTTACCGCTCTCGATAAACCATATAGGCAAAAATGCTTTCAAGGATTGCAACGGGTTTGCGCCTGTACTCTCGGATGAAAGCGCGGTAGAGGAGTGGATATCCGCACTGACAATAGAAAGTGGGAACGACCATGTGCTTGATGTCATAAGGAATGAGCGCCCTATGATAGGAAACGGAAAATATGTATGATAAAAATCCGGGGATGCAGCAAAAGAGGCATCCCCGGATTTTTATTGCATTTTGAACATTGAAGAAACACCTTCGGTTGTGTTTTCCGCAACCTTTTTTATCTTCTTTGAAAGATCTTTTTTATTTGTTATCGCCATTGTTACAACACTGCCGAGCGCTATGCCCATTGCCATTCCTTTGATAATGTTTGACGCCGTTTTGTGATTTGAACTCATCTCTTTTTCCCCTTTTCATTTTATTTCAATATTCATTATTTACAAAAACAAGACAAATAATACATATATTGAAATTATTATTATGTTTAAGATTTGTTAAAACTCACATAATAAATTTGCAAAAGTGAGGTGAAATATGATGAAAGCAGTGAAATTGACGCGATTTATCGGTTGTTTTTTATTGATTTTTATGTTTGTTTTGCCCGTGTCCGCATCGGAATGCATAGGCTGGTATTGCAAGCGCAACAAGGAACACAAACAGCCCGTGCTTGACGGGAAGCTGAACATGGCGGAAAACTATGATGTTTATTGGTGCGACAAAAAGCATAAGTCTATGGATGACGACGATAAGGTGATATACCTTACCTTCGATGCCGGATACGAAAACGGCAATGTAGAGAAAATCCTTGATACACTTAAAGAAGAAGATGTAAAGGGGGCTTTCTTTATACTTGACAATATGATTTACAAAAATAAGTCCCTCGTGAAGCGCATGACAGACGAGGGGCACACGGTAGGAAATCATACCTGTAAGCATAAGGATATGACGAAGATGAAATGTAAAGACGACTTCGCCAGAGAAC
>CAMETB010000167.1 GCA_945936265.1 uncultured Clostridia bacterium | reverse complement strand
CATCGAGGTTATGACGCAGACGACCGTTTGAGCAAGTGAAAGCGGAAGCATGGGAAGCATATATCCGAGGATAAATTCCCCTGCTCTCATAGGTGAGATAAAAAGTCTTGTTATAAACGAGCTTTCTCTGTCGGTTGCGATAAGAAGCCCCGAGAGCAACGAAATAAACGAAAGACCGAATACGCAAATGCCGGGGGAGAGCTTTGATATTGAAAACATATCTACCTCGGCGGGTATATTCATATTCATAACCGACAAAAGAACGATAAGAACAACGGGAAAGCCGATACCGAAAATCATCGTTATGGGATCTCTGATAAGCTCCTTGAGATTTTTCTTCATAAATGCAAAAGTTCTCATTTTGTCGCCCCCTGTGTCGATAATTTTATAAAAGCGTCCTCAAAACTATCCGTGCCGGCAAAGCTCTTTATCTCATCGGGCGTGCCGCTTGCAACTATTTTACCGCCCGACATAACGGCGACCTTATCGCTTAAATGCTCCGCTTCTTCAAGATAGTGAGTTGTAAGTATTATCGTCATTTTTCCTTTAAGAGAATTTATAAAGTTCCAGAGTTCTCTCCTCGCTATTACGTCAAGGCCGAGTGTCGGCTCGTCGAGGAAAAGAATTTCGGGCTCGGTTATAAGCGCCATTGCTATACTTAATTTTCTCTGGTAGCCTCCCGACAAAACTCTCGCTTTTTTATTTTCAACCTCGGATAAAGAAAGTTCTTTTATTATCCTATCGCAAGAAGATTTTGCGTCCTCTCTTTTGAAGCCGTATATTTCCGAGATGAGCTCGAGATTTTCACGAACGGTAAGCTTGGGCGCTACCGCCGTTTCCTGCGGAGATACGTTTATTATTTTCTTTACCTTAAACGGCTCGTCCTTTACGCTGTACCCTTTCATATACGCCTCTCCCGAGGTTATGGAGGTTAAGCAGGAGAGCATTTTTATGGTGGTGGTCTTGCCCGCGCCGTTTACGCCGAGCAAGGAAACAAGTTCTCCCTCGTTTACCTGAAAATCAAGTCCGTCAACAACGGTTTTTTCGCCGTAAACCTTGGTGAGTTTTTCAGTTTTTATCGCCATCATCGGTATCTTCACCCGTCTTTCTTTTTTGAGCCTCGAATATTGCGTTTGCAAAATCAAGATATCTCTCGTTGTTTAC
This sequence comes from uncultured Clostridia bacterium, assembly GCA_945936265.1. Lineage (GTDB taxonomy): Bacteria > Bacillota > Clostridia > Oscillospirales > CAG-272 > RGIG2000. The sequence continues at coordinate 1,711 of CAMETB010000167.1, read as the reverse complement.
TATTGCTATTCCGTCTTTCTTGTCTGCAAGCAAAAGGAGCGTATCGCCCGGGCATATGCCGAACATATCTCTTACCTGCTTGGGTATTACTATTTGCCCCTTTTCTCCTACGTTTACGGTAGACACAAATCTTTCTTCAGGCGTTTTCATACTTTTCCTCCTTGTATAACTTTTCATACTTTTACTACATTGTAGCACTTGAAAGAGAGAAAGTCAATATATTTACCGTAAATATTTGCAAGAAAAAACCGCCTTGCATAAGCAAAACGGTTTTAATTTTATAGAAATTCAATATTTGCACGGTCTATCGGCTTATCGGACTTTAAGATATAGGCGCTCCTTGGTAAAATCGAGTTGATTTTTTTGTTTGTGAGCACATTTTTAAGTGTGCAATCGGACTTTACCGTATATTTTCGGTCGCTCCTGTTGGCAACCGTAAGCACGAAAGATTTTTCATCATACCGTGCAAATGCAAATACGTCCGAACTACAAAAAATCACTTTGAAAAGCCCTTTGCGGTACAGTTTTTCCGCGCGCCTTAATTCACCTATTGTCCTATAGAAATCTATAAGCTCCGTATTCTCTTTCCCCCATGGGTAAGGCATACGGTTAAACGGATCGCGATAGCCCTGCATTCCCGCTTCATCGCCGTAGTAAATACACGGAACACCGGGTAAGGTGGCAATTAACGTGTAGGCGATTTTAAGGAGTGCGGTCGCTTCTTTTACCTCCTCTTCCGTCATTTTCTTAACGGAGAGTTCTTTGTTGGTGTAACCGTCGGAGCCGTCAGTTCCCAAGACTGTGAGTATTCTCTCGGTATCGTGAGTTCCGAGCACGTTCATTAAAAGGTCCGATGCACTTTTCGGATAATGGGAATAAAGCGTTTCGCAAACGTCGGCAACCGAGGCATCTCCGTACTTTATGAACTTTATAAGCGCTTCTCTTACGGGGTAGTTCATTACGGAATCAAGCTCACCGCCGAGGAAATACTTCTTTCGTTTATCGTACGCTATCTTGTTTGAAGCGTCCTCCCAGACCTCGCCGTAAACCATTCCGTCGGGGCAAATGCTCTTGAGCTTTGAATTGAGCTCGGAAAGAAAGCTGTCGCTTAACTCGTCCGCAACGTCGAGACGGAAGCCCGCAACGCCCTTTTTTGCCCATTTTTCAATAACTCCGCCGTCACCGAGTATAAATTTGCGGTAAGACTCTTTATCGCTGCTCACTCTCGGAAGTATTTTTACGTTCCACCAACACTCGTAGTCATCGGGGAAAGAACGGAAATTATACCACTCGAAATATTTTGATTTTTCGGACTGATATGCGCCGAGTTCCTTATATCTGCCGTTTTTATTGAAATAAATACTGTCAGAGCCGGTATGATTGAAAACTCCGTCGAGAATTATTCTTATTCCTCTTTTTTTCGCTTCTTTTATAAGCTTTGAAAAAGCCGCCTCGCCGCCAAACATACTGTCTATGCTCATATAGTCGGCGGTATCGTATTTGTGGTTTGAATACGCCTCAAATATAGGGCTTAAATAAATACAGTTTACGCCGAGGGACTTTATATAATCGAGTTTTTCTATAACTCCGTAAAGATCACCGCCGAAGAACATATTGTTCTCAACGTATCCGCCCGGCTTGTCTGCAAACTGCGGTATGCCCCCTGCCCAATCGTCATTCATTACGGCATAGTCCTTCGGGGTACATTTAC
>CAMETB010000166.1 GCA_945936265.1 uncultured Clostridia bacterium | reverse complement strand
AAGGCTCCGAAAAGACGGAAGCTCATAGAGTTCGGAAGTGAGAAATCTTTAAGAACGCCAAGCGCTCCCTTAAAGCCGTTGCATACGATGCCGCCGCCGAGAATTATAAGGTACGAGGTGACACCCATTGCGATAGCGGCGTTTATATCGGCAATCGGCGCCGAGAGCGTCACGGAGTTGCCCTGCGCGCTCACCGCCTGTATTCCGAAAAGCTCGAAAAGCGTTCCGAAAAATATATACAAGCCCGCGCTGAAAATGTAGGCTCCCACAAATCCACTTTTATGCGGACTGTTTCCTTTTGCCATATCCGTGAAAAATTCGACAATTTTCTCAATCACGCTCTGAAATTTTCCCGGTATATCCTTGAATTTCGGTATTGCAAAAATCCTTATGATTGCTGCGACAACAAGTAATATTGCAGTAACGATATAAGCGGATATAAGCCCGGGATTTACAAGAGTGCCGAAAAGATTTATCTTGTCATTCTCGTGAAGAACGCCGTCCTTCATGACCTCTTTTATACTCTCCGTGCTCCCCACATGGTTCTTGCTGAGTAAGATGATTCCGAGCAGTAAAAGAGCAATAAGGCTTATCCATACTATAAGGAAAAGTGTCCTTCGCCTTATTTTTTTATGTTTCATTTCCGATGCTTCACCTCCGGATTCTGAAATCTTATATAAGAAATAGTGTTTCTTAAAAGAAAAATGACGCCCAAGCATCATTTTTCAAAAAGTATGAATTTTTTCAGTGTCTTTATAACCTGATGCGATCTTTATTATATTTTGTGTATAAGAAGTCCGCTTCTGAGTTTCGGCTCAAACCAAGTTGATTTAGGAGGCATAACATCCCCGTTGTCTGCGACTGCCATGAGTTCATCAAGCGAAGTAGGATACATTGATATAGCAGCCGTCATGTCCTCGTTACAGCGCTTTTCAAGATATTCAAGACCTCTTATGCCGCCTGCAAAATCAATCCTTTTATCGCTTCTCGGATCGTTTATTTTAAGTATCGGAGCAAGAAGATTTTTCTGAAGTATTGCGCAGTCAAGCCTGTCAACAGCTCTTTGTTCATTACATATAAAGTCATAAAAACGGACCTTATACCATTTCTTGCCCACGTAAAGTCCTACCGTATGTACCTTTTCGGGACGATAGGGACCATCCCCTGTATACTCAGTCACGGTGCCCACATTTTTTGCAACTTCGCTCAAAAATTCTTCTTCGGTAAGACCGCAAAGATCCTTCAGAAGTCTGTTGTAATCGAATATCTTAAGTGATTTGGATGGGAAAATTACCGAGAGAAAGAAATTAAATTCCTCTTTACCCGTATAATCCGGATTTGCCGCTCTTCTCTTAAGTCCCACCTTGACGGCAGATGCGGCACGATGATGACCGTCGGCTATGTAGAGGGCGTCAAGAGATGAAAATTCTTTTTCTATCTTTGCATCAACCTGTGCACTGCTCGATCTCCACACGGTATGTCTGATACCGTCCTCCGAGGTAAAATCGTAAATCGGTTCTTTTTCTGTCTCGTCTGAGATTATTTTGTCAAGAGCGTCGCTCTGTCTGTAAGTTAAGAAAATAGGACCTGTATGCGCCGAGCAAATATCGACATGCTTTATTCTGTCTATTTCCTTGTCCTCGCGGGTAAGTTCGTGCTTCTTTATTCTGTTTTCAATATAGTCGTCAATAGAAGCACAACCGACAATTCCCGTCTGCGCCCTGCCATTCATTATCTGACGGTAAAAATAATATTTTCTTTCCTTGTCGTTTATATATACGCCGTCGTCCTCGAATTTTTTAAGGTTTTCTTTTGCTTTCTCATAAACTCTGTCGTCGTAAAGATCTATCGATCTGTCAAGATCTATCTCCGCCTTGTCTATATGAAGAAATGAATAAGGTTTACCCTTTACCTCTTCTCTCGCCTCGTCGCTCGACATAACGTCATACGGCAGAGCCGCACACTCCGAAGCGTATTTTTTATCGGGTCTTAATGCGTAAAAGGGTTTTACGGTGATCATGCGGTTACCTCGTTAAAAAGACTTTACCTTGAAAACACCGTCTATTGCCATGATGGCGTTTACTATATCGCCTGAAATTTCGTCGTTAGTTTCAACTATCGTATACGCAATGTCGCCTTTTGAACCGTTTGCAAGATTCTCGATGTTTACGTTTACGGAAGAAAACGAAGCTGTTATCTGTGAAAGCATGTTGGGTATGTTTTTGTGCATTATGCAGGCACGGTGCAAAGAAGCGTGAGGAAGCGATACGCTCGGGAAATTGACGCTGTTTTTGATATTTCCGTTTGTCAGATATTCGTCAAGCTGTTTTGCCGCCATTACCGCACAATGATCCTCAGACTCATAGGTGGAAGCGCCGAGATGAGGAATATTTATAATTCCCTCTGCTCCGACGGTTTCATCTGTCGGGAAATCAGTGATATACTTTGATACCTTTTTATCGGCAAGTGCTTTCTTCATATCCTGTACGTTTACGAGATCCGCCCTTGCGAGGTTTATGATCTTCACTCCGTCCTTCATCATGGAAATTGACTTTTCCGAGATCATATTCTTCGTCTGAGGGGTTGCGGGAACATGAAGAGTTATGTAATCACAGGTTTTGAATATTTCGTCGTAACCCGAAGCCTGTTTAACGGAGGGAGCAAGGCTCCACGCCGCTGCAGGAGTCAGATAAGGATCATATCCTATAACGATCATGCCGAGTGCGTTTGCCGCATTTGCAACCATTCCGCCTATTGCGCCAAGACCGATTACACCGAGTTTTTTTCCTACGAGTTCGTTGCCTACATATGCGCTCTTTCCGGCTTCCACGAGTTTTGCAATACCGCTTTGTCCTTCAAGCGTCTTTACCCATTCGATACCGCCGACA
>CAMETB010000165.1 GCA_945936265.1 uncultured Clostridia bacterium | reverse complement strand
GGATGAAAAGAAACTATAGCGTTGTTTTTGTCATACTCTCCGCAAAGGAGCACTTCTATGCGCTGGCGTTCTTCCTCTTTTTGTATTTCTTCTTTATCGTGAAGTATTTCTTCCGTAAGGCTCTCATCGTTTTCTTCTATTGCCATCTCGGTCATCATAATAGTGTCCTCGAGCTTGCCCTTGAGAGCCTCGTATTTTTCTATTTTGTCCTTCATCTGCTTTATCTTCTGAAGCGTTTTTGTCGAATTATCCTGATCCGACCAGAATTCAGGTTCAAAAGTCTTTTTTTCAAGCTCCGCAACCTCATTTTTAAGCTCATCTATCCTTAAAGCGTTACCAAGTTCCTTCACATCGTTGCGGAAATTCTGCAGTTCATATTTTGCGTTTTCAAGTGCGATAATCAAGAAAAAGTCCTCCGAAAATGTTTGTATCTTACTTCACGATATAGTATATCATATATAAAACGAAAAAACAAATACTTTTTTGAGAAATATAGCATTATAAGGACAAATTTTTATTGAATTTTGTCCCCGATTGTGCTAAAATAAAGAAAATGTTTCGGGTGGAGGCACTGAATGAGACTTATTCTTGACAGAATATCGCAAGATGATAAAGGAAAGAAAATAGCCGTTTTTGAGATAGGGGACGACTTTGTCACAATAAGCGAGGATAATATGCCGGCAGGATTTGCCGATACTCTGACGGACGGCATTATTATCGAAGCCGATTACAGAGACGGTGTGATTTATTCCGCAACCTTGCTTACAGAGGAAACGGAAAAAAAGAAAAAAGAAATGAAAAGCAGGTTAAACGCCCTTTTCAACAGAGGAAAAAAATAACGGATTTCGGAAATATTTTATCCGATGCGCAAATATCTTAAAGGAGATTCATGAACAAATTGTTTTCAAAGAAAGACAGAAAAAAGATAAATATGCTTGACGCATTGATCGTATTTGCGGTTGTCGCCCTTATTGTCGGCGCCTTTCTTCTGTTCTTATACAATGATTACGGGCCGCTCGGGAAGAACAAGGCGTATGTTGAAGAATATGTTGTAACTTTTGTAACTCCCGGCAGTAAAGACAATAATGAGCGGTATTTTGCAAAAGATACCGTGTATCGTCTTGACCCAGAAAACGCATATTTCGGAACGGTATGCAAAGAACCGTCAACCGAACCTGTTTATACATACGATTATGTAGGGGATGAGATTGTAAAAGTCGAAACAAACGAAACTTACATTGTTTCGTGTTGCATTGTAAACGGCTGCTATAAAAGCGAGGGATTTATGTTAAACGGCAATACTTACATAGCCCCGGGCATGTTTATACCGATAAGCTCGGACGAATTTTCTTCCAATGTTCAGATATTGTCAATAAAAAAAGCGGAATGAATCCGCTTTTTTTATTATAATTTTTCGACCGAAAGAGTAACCTTTTCGCCGTTAATATCCCATTCCTTTGCGTTGGCAGAGGATTTTTTATACTCGAACTTGTCGCCGAGGACTACTTTGGCTATTTCTTTTTCGTTCTTTTTAACGTAATTTTCGACCTTTTCGTTGCCGTCTATATATACCGCAATATGATCCGTTACATCAAAGCCGGAATCCTTACGCATAGTCTGAAGCTTGCTTATTACTTCGTTTACAAATCCCTCCTCGATAAGCTCCGGTGTGAGAGTTGTATCAAGAGCGATAGCCATATGATTGTCGGAAACGGAGAAGAAACCTTCCTTTTGCTTTACATCGATTATAAGATCGTCGTTGCCGAGTGAAATCTTTTCATCGCCGACATTAAAGGTAAGCACGCCGTTTTTGTCAAGCTCTGCTTTTGCAACATTTCCGTCAAGTCCGGCAAGATACGTTTTTATCTGACCGAGGAATTTTCCGTATTTGGGACCCACAGTCTTTAACTGCGGCTTGAACGAATAAGACGAGAACTCGGACATATCGTCGACAAAAATTACTTTTCTGACATTTAACTCGTCCGAAACTATATCGGAGCAGAAGTCCGGTAAAGTTTTTTCAGCCTTTACATACATAGCAAAGAGCGGCTGGCGGTTCTTAACCGAAGCGCCGTTACGCGCCGCACGCCCCATAACGACAATATCAAGGACTTCCTCCATACTGTCTTCGAGGTTTTTATCAATCGATGCTTCATCAACAGTCGGGAAAGAGCAGAGATGAACGCTCTCCGGTGCGGTTTTATCGACACTGCATACGAGATTTCTGTAAATATCCTCCGCCATGAACGGTATCATCGGTGCGCTTGCTTTTGCTGTTGTAACAAGGGCTGTATAAAGAGTGAGATAAGCGGTTATCTTATCATCCGTCATACCCTGAACCCAGTATCTCTCACGGCAACGCCTTACATACCAGTTGGAAAGCTCATCTACAAATTTGTCAAGCGCCTTGCACGCCTCCGGAATCTTGTAGGCATCAAGACATTCGTCAACGGATTTTACCATTGTGTTCATTCTTGAAAGGAGCCATTTGTCCATAACGGTAAGTTTCGATTTGTCGAGCGTATATTTCGTCGGATCAAAGTTATCTATGTTTGCATAGAGAACGTAGAAAGCATAGGTGTTCCAAAGAGTACCCATAAACTTGCGCTGTCCTTCAACAACCGCTTTTCCGTGGAATTTATTCGGTAACCACGGGGCAGAGTTAGTGTAGAAATACCAGCGTATCGCATCTGCGCCGTAAGTTTCGAGAGCTTCGAAAGGATCAACGGCGTTGCCCTTTGATTTTGACATCTTTTGTCCGTTTTCATCCTGAACATGACCAAGGACGATTACATTTTTAAAGGGTGCTTTATTGAAAATAAGAGTTGAAATCGCAAGAAGAGAATAGAACCAGCCTCTTGTCTGATCGACCGCTTCGGAAATAAAGTCGGCGG
>CAMETB010000164.1 GCA_945936265.1 uncultured Clostridia bacterium | reverse complement strand
CCGTTTTGCTCTATTTGCAGTTGTGAAACATACTCGTTCAAAAATTTTTCGCTTACAAGACCGGGAGCAGGCTCTGTTTCTTCTTTTATCGCACTGAGCAATTGTTCCTTACTTGTATCATCCACCTGTTCTTTACAATGACTGTATTTTAACTTTGCTAACTTAAAAATAAGATTTTTCCCTTTGTTAAAATCGGGTTCGGGCGAATCCATAATCTTACGGAGTTCGTTTCTGCATTGTATTTCCTCAAAACTATAAGAACTGCTTTCCCCTGAATTTGGATTATCCAAAAGTGACAAATCGTCTTTTATTGCTATAAATATTTTTCCAAACTCGGCAAAAATCAATGCATCATCTACATAGACGTCATTTTTACAGCCGTTTCCGCATATCCACTTTTCTCTCGACCGCCATTTCGTTCGCCTCGTCATCAACTTTCCGCATTGGGCGCAAACGATGTTCTTTTTCAGATATTCTATATTTCCCGAAAAATGCTCTTTCTTAAAACCTTTCGTGTTTTTTAAGCCATACGCACTTTGAAACAAATCGTTCCCGACTATCGTCGGATAATCATCCGCTCCGATATACTTTTTGTTTTCGATTATCCTTGAAACGCGATTTTTATTCCAATTACAGTTTCCTTGAAAAAAATCCACGTTACGCACGGTTAGTTCATCGGCTATTTCCTGTAACAGTTTCCCTGCGGCATATTTCTCGAATATTTCGCGCACCACAACGGCTTCCCGATCTATAACGCAAATTTTATTCCCTTCTATCCCGTATCCGAAGCTAATCATTCTGTTTGCCATTTCACACCTCCGCGCTGAACTCTAAATCTCCCTTTAATACAAAAGTGATTGCACCGCTTTCTTCTATATAAATTTGCTTGATTATTCCGTTGAAAATATCTTTATCGAATTCGGTTATTCCCACAGGAAATTGCTGAAGATTTCTTTTTAGTTCTCTCAGCCTTTCTATACAGCGTTCATCGTCGTCCTCGCTCACCAAATGCGCCCGTCGCGTTTTCAATTCGGATATTTTCTTTTTAATCGTATCCGTTTTCTCAAAGTATAGATCCTCGTTAAACGAGTTCTCGGAATAAAGAGTAGTAAACAAACTCTCCTGTGCGCTTAAAACAGAAATATCTTTATCGATTTGCATGATTTCATCGTTTCCGCGATTTATTCTTACCTTCAGCATCTGTAATTGGGCAATGGTTTCATCGATAAGACTTTTTTCATTCTGTCTCACCTTGTTATACATTGAAACAAAAGCCCTCTCTATCTGCTCGTTCGACCTGTTCGGCGTATGGCAGACATCAATACTCAAACCTTTTTTTGAACAACTCCAAAGCATTTTATCGTTTCTGACGATAGAACGGTATGCCCAGCCGCAATGCCGGCATTTTATCTTCCCCGAGAAGAATTCCTTTTCCTTTGCCCCGCGACAAAATGTTTTCTGTCGCATTTTCTTGATTTCTTTAACCTTGTCGAACTCTTCTTTCGTTATAATGCCTTCGTGCGTATCGGAATAATAAAAGCTGTCCATCTGCCCTTTGTTCGGACGATTTCGTAACGGTAAAACGTTCGGCGTATAGGTCTTCCCCATAATCATATTACCCGTATACCGCTCATTCTCTAAAACATAATTTATTCTACCGATATTCCATAGCATATCCCCGGTTTCGTGCGCTTGCATATATTTTACTATCGCGTTTGCGCCAATTCCGGACAAATACAAATCAAAGATTTTTCGGATGTTTCGCGCTTCATCCGGTTCTACAACAAGCTCCCCGTCTACAAGTTTATACCCGTATGGCGCAATGCCGAGTTTATACGTTCCCTCTTCCATCCGCATTCGGATAGACTGAACCATACGTTTCGATAAAGACATCGATTCATTCTGAGCAAACGCGCTCTTTATGTAAAGCAGCATTTCGGAATTCATGTTTTCCGTATCGATTTTATCGTTTTCAAAAAACACGCTCACTCCGTAAGATTTTAATTCTCTTACCGCTTCTATACACTCCAACGAATTTCGCGCAAACCTCGTAACGCTTTTTACAAGTACACGGTCTATTTTCCTGTTTTTGCAATCTTTAAGCAGTCTTTTAAACTCGTCTCTTTTATCCATCAACGTGCCGCTGATGCCCTCATCGGCATAAATATCAATGAGTATCATCTTCGGGTTTGACTTTATGTAATCGGTGTAATACCGCATTTGCGTTATAAACGAGTTGACCTGATCGGTTTTATCCGTAGACACGCGGCAATATGCGGCAACGCGTATTTTATCCGTTTTATTCCCGGTGGTTGCCGCAATTACCGTTACTCTATCGGATATACCTTTATAATCATTAGCCAAACTCATTTTCTTACGTCCCTTAAACTTATTACTCGCACCGACAGCCTTTTTGCTACTCTTTCGTTCAATTCTTTCAACACGGAATATTCGATATTCCCTGCTTTATAGGCTTTTCTCATAATACTCCACGCCGAAAGATATAATAATTCATTATTCGCACCGTTCTCTTCCGCTTCCATTTAAGTCCTCCCTTACAATGAAGCGCAAGAAAACAGTATACGGTTATATCAAGGCATAAACGCTTACGCTCCATCAATTTTGATTGATTGGTTTTTCACGTCTATGCCTTTCGACATACCGATTTATATTTAATTATTTCTTATTTTCCTTCTCGACTTCCGCTTTCAAGGCTTCGTAACCGGCGAAAATCAACTGCACTTTTGTGATATGGTTCTTTGCCAAAAATTCGTTGATTTCCTCATATAAATCCCGCGGGATCATCGTTCCGAAATTTCCGCTCGTCTGCTTGCGTTTGTCCTTATTACGCTCTTCGTAACTTCTTCTTGCCGCTCTGCGCGGCGTTGTTTCTTTCTTTTCCATAAAAA
>CAMETB010000163.1 GCA_945936265.1 uncultured Clostridia bacterium | reverse complement strand
TCGCCCGTCTTGACTATCGACTCGACCGCCTCGTCCTGTTCGTCCCATATCTCTCCGACAAGCTCCTCGATGATGTCCTCCATAGTGACAACTCCGAGCGCAAGACCGTACTCGTTTACGACTATTGCCATATGCATATGGTTATCCTGCATATCCTTGAAAAGAGAATCGAGATGAACGGTTTCGGGCACGAACTCGGGCGGGAGCAAAACGTCCTTTATCGAGAAGTTTTCCTCTCCGTGCTTGAGCAAGTAGTCCTTGACGTAAAGAATACCTATTATATCGTCTATGTTTTCTTCATATACGGGTATTCTCGAATAACCCTCTTTTTCGATGATTTCAAGCAGCTCTTTTTCGGATATATCCGCGGAAACCGCTACCATAGAGCTCCTCGGCGTCATTATATCGGCGGCGGTGAGATAATCGAGCTTGAAAACGTTCTTTATGTACTTTATGTCGTCCTTATTGAGCGTTCCCTCATCGGCGCCCGCGTCGAGCATTATAACTATATCCTCCTCGGATACGGCGTCGTCCTTCTCGTGCGGATTTATACCGAACAAGCGGAGAACTCCGTTTGTAGATACGGTAAGGAACCAGATTATCGGCTTCAACACTTTTGAAAGGAACGATATTACACTGCAGACGGCGTTTGCAAGCTTTTCCTTGTATTTCATCGCGATACGCTTCGGCACAAGCTCACCGAGGACAAGCGTGAAATACGAGAGAATAAGCGTTATTATAACGACCGATACGTTGTTTATCGTATCGTATTTATCGGCTACGTTGAAAGCATTTACAAGAGCATCTGTCAGTAGCTTTGCGAAGTTATCCGCCGCAAATGCCGAGCCGAGAAATCCCGCAAGAGTGATTCCTATCTGTATTGTGGAAATGAACTTTGTGGGTTCTTCTATCATTTTGAGCATTTTGGCAGCTTTTTTATCGCCCTCCTCCGCCATGGCACGAACCTTTTTTTCGTTAAGCGAGATGAGCGCAATTTCCGAAGCGGCAAAAAATGCGTTTAGTAAAATCAGTATAAGCTGTAATAATATTTGTCTAAAAATAATCAGACACCTCCAAATTAAAATAAGTTTTTATTAACGGTTATTTGAAAAAATTGCTAACAGAGAAGCACGAACAATACCGTATAAAAACCGACGTCAACCTGATGGCATCTTATTCCAGAAGGTCCCTTTTCGGGGCAACTTCGGGGTATGGAATCCACAAAACCCAACTCCTTTCAAAATATGTTAAATATAATTATATCATAAAAGCCGCAATATGTCAATAGAAATCACGGTTTCTGAAAAATAAGGCATTTTTTGTAACTGCTTAACACCTATTAAGAATATGCGTGCAGTTATTTATTCGTCCATTCGGAGAGCTTACGGAAGCCGTCTTTACTGCCGGACAGGAATAAAATATCCTTGTCCTTGAATACGTAGTCCGGTCTTATCGACTCGGTAACTCCGCCGTCGTTTTCTATTGCAATTATGTTAAGACCGAATTTCGTTCTCAAATTGACCTCGATAACGCTCTTTCCGACGGCTTGCTCGGGAACGGCGAATTTCGATATGTTTATCTGCTCACTCAACTGAACGAAGTCAAGCGCGAGCGAGGTTTCAAGGCGGTGCGCCAGGCGTATCGCCATATCTCTTTCGGGATAAACGACCTCGGCACCGAGCTTTTTAAGTATCTCACCGTGCTCAAAGCTCGTCGCCTTTGCAATTATTTTCGGTATGCCCATAGAAACGAGGTTAAGCGTGGTAAGTATTGACGTATCAATGTGCTCTCCTATGCAGACAACGGCAACGTCGCAGTTATGAAGCCCCGTTTCCATAAGAGTTTTCTTTTGCAGATTGTTTACGATATACGCGTTCTCCGTCATTTCACGTGCGATGGCGACCTTATCCTCATCCCTGTCGAGAATTATAAGATCCGCACCCGAGTTGTGAAGCTCCTCGGCAAGCGCCGTTCCGAAACGGCCCATTCCTATAATTCCGTATATCAAATTTCCCGATTTTTGTTTACCAAACATAATAAACGTCCTTTCTTGTTTTTAGCCGATTGCAATATTTCCCTCGGGGAAGCGTATGTTTTCACCCCTTGAGAAGTACCACATTGAAGCGATGGTGAGAGGACCAAGCCTTCCCATATACATCATAAAAATTGAAACTATCTTGGACCCTGTGGAAAGAAGCGGGGTAATGCCCGTTGAAAGACCGACGGTTGCAAACGCACTCGTCATCTCAAACAGAATACTCGTAAGACTCATACCCGGCTCGAAAATCGAAATTAAGAGCGACGAGGCGATAATGGCAGACAAGGCAAGAAATGCAATCACGGCTGCTTTTTTGAATGCGTCCTTCGGTATCGCATATCGAAACGCCTTTTCATTCTTATTCGTCGCGGCGGAGAATATGCCTTTGAAGATGACGAAGAACGTGGTCGTCTTTATACCGCCTCCCGTAGATCCGGGGGAGGCGCCTATGAACATAAAGATCATAACCGCCAAAAGACCGGCTTTTGAAAAACCGTCAAGGGAGAACGTTGCAAAACCGGCAGTCCTCGACGAAAAACTCGTAAATATTGCGCCGAGCCACGTAATGTTGTTCCCCTCGGTAAGCTTTATCAAAAGAGTGCCGAGAACTAAAAGAACTCCACTAACGGACAAAACGACCTTTGCGTGCATTGAGAGCTTTTTGAAATTGAATTTTTTGGTCCAAAGCTCCTTTATGACGAGAAACCCTATTCCTCCGAAGAAAATAAGGAACATCGTTACGATATTGAGCATCACGTTGTCTTTATATGCAGACAAGCTTTGCATATTTCCGAAAATATCGAATCCGGAGTTGTTAAAGGTGGCTATCGAGTGAAATAAACTTAATCCGAGAGCCTTCGGGAACGGATAGTCACGTATGAATACGGTAAAGCTTAAAGCGGCACCCACAAGCTCAAAAACGA
>CAMETB010000162.1 GCA_945936265.1 uncultured Clostridia bacterium | reverse complement strand
GTTTTGTAGCGCAACTTACGCAGGGTGAGAGAACCCCGCGCCAGAAATATGATGTAGCCGTGCGCGATACGCTTTGCTCCCTCGGACTTTACGAGATAAATACCTTCTCGTTTATAAGCCCGAAATGGTACGATAAGATGGCAATGCCAAACGACGACAAGAGGAGAAAATCCGTCGTTATAAGAAACCCTCTCGGAGAGGATACAAGCGTTATGCGTACCACCTCGATTCCGTCAATGCTTGAGGTGCTCCTAAAAAACCATAGCCTCAAAAACGAGGATGTAAGGCTTTTCGAGGTGTCGACGATTTATATACCGGACGAGGACGAAACCAAACTTCCGAAGGAGCCGAAGCAAATAGTTATCGGCATGTACGGAGCATATGATTTTTATGATCTTAAAGGCATTGTTGAGGAACTTTTCGAAAAGAACGGAATAGAGGGCTATAAGGTAAAGGCAAAGAGTGACAATCCCACGTTCCACCCGGGCAGATGTGCAGAGGCTTACTCACAGGACGGCAAATATCTCGGAGTTTTCGGAGAACTGCACCCGACCGTTGCCGCAAATTATTCCTTCGGCAAGAGAGTTTACGTAGCCGAGCTTGATTTTGAAGCAATGTTTGCAAAGCAGAAAAGGGAAGTAAAATATAAGCCGCTCCCGAAATTCCCCGCACTTACCCGCGACTTCTCGTTCGTTTGTGACGAGGCGCTTGAGGTAGGTACGATAAAGGAGATAATAGAGAAATCCTGTACCTCCGTGCTCGAATCTGTAAGGCTTTTCGACGTTTACAGAGGAGCGCAGGTGGGAGAGGGCAAAAAGAGCGTTTCGTTCACCGTATCGCTCCGCGCATCCGACAGAACGCTTACCGATACCGAAGCGGATAACGCCGTTAAGAAAATACTCAAATCCATCGAGCACGAGCTCGGCGTAACCTTGCGTTCATAAATAACAATAACCAAAACAGGCGTTCGGACTATTCCGAGCGCCTGTTTTAATATGAAATACTATCCACTTGTTGAAATGCACTTTCAAAAGCATTTGACTTTTGAAACGTACGTCAAATTACGACTCCTTCAATTTATATAAATAGTAAGTGCTTTCTCCACACTTGACTAAATTGTAATAGTCATCCGACTCTTCGGAATAGATCAATTCATACTTTTCCGTGATATCTTCAATTCTCAGATTCTTAGTAATGACGAATGTAGCATCTCCGTTTTTTATAGTTTCGTTTTGCACTTCGTACATTTCAGGTAACTTTATGTTTAATTTGCAGAAATATTTATTCGGCGGACACGTATCCGTAAGATTATAAATACCGTAATCCAAACCGCCGTAATTGTAAACGGAAACGTTTTCATGCGATTCCTTATATTCGTTTACAATGTTTGAAATATTTATTACCGCATAATCTTCTTCCGTATAAAATATATGATGATTGTTTTCGCCGACTGCAAAAATCAAAATCAATTCCAACGGTATAAGAACCAGAAACAATTTTTTACCTTGTTTTTTGATCGTATTCATTACTTTTGTCATCTTATAACTATGCTTGTCTATCGAAATAATGCCGAATAAACCGAATACAACTGTAGGAAGGCCGTAATAACGATAATATACTCCTCCACCGAACAAGCATAACACGGTAATTAAATAAACAATCAATACCGTGATAAACAATCTCGAGTGGTTACGTTTGTCTGAAAAAGCAAAAACAAAGCCCGGAATAATCAATAAGTACGTAGTGTATAGATGCATATACGAGGAGAAGTAGCCAAACAACGCTAATCCTATTTTTTCGATAAACGATTTCTTTTCGGAAGAATATAAGAAAATATTGTTATAAAAATAAGTATCTAAAAAATAAGAAACAGAATCGTTTATTTTGAAATAAATGAGAGCGGGTAACAACGCAACGATAAAACCTATAAAGAAATATAAAATTTTAAGAAAAGCTTTTGAAGTTCTTTTTTCTTTTATATCCCAGATAAAAGTCATAAGTGCGATTGCGAAAATCATACCGCATAAGGTATATTTCGATAAAAAAATTATTCCTGACAATGCGCCTATAATTATCATTTGGTAAAAAGGCATCGACGTATTGCTTTTTATGGATTTCGTTAAAAAATAAAACGCAATCAGTAAAAAAGGGATTGACATTTCTTCTACCGAATCGCCTGCACAAAATGCCGGAGAAGTGTAGTAGAACGACAAAAATATCAAGAGGTAAATAATTTTTCTCTTATCGCTTTCGATATATAAGGATAATATCTTGTATGAAAAACACGCGACGATGAATCCCGCGATAAGTTCAAAAAAATACATTCCCGTATAGCCTTTGGAAATAGAAGCGGCAATAAAATGCAAAAAATATACGTAAGGCCCTTTTTGTTCATAAATATCTCTATAAATAACAAAGCCATTTTTCATTGATCTCGCAACGGTAAAATAGCAGTTTGGATCCACCCAATAGTTCATTTTATACAAAAAAGAACTTTTGACGGTAATGGTGACAATTACAAAAACAAATAATGCGATAATCGCCCATTTTTTCAAATTATCTTTGGTTCCCGTTCTCATATAGTCTCTCCTGACAATCTGTTTTATTTTTATAATAAACAAAAACTTTAAGGCTTTGAACCGCAGTTTTATACGCGTTACATATTCAAAGTGACGGTTTTCTTTACCGTATTATTCGGGCGGTAGAGTAGGCGGTATTCGCTTGAGCGTCCGTCGGATGATTCGAGGCAAAGGCGCATTTCACCGGCGTCGGTATTGGGGAGCGTGCAGCAGACCTGCGCACCCTCGGTATTGGTATTTGCGGGGGCGGTCGCTCCGTTCCATTCAAGGAGGAGAAGCTCGTTTTCTCCTATTTTCAGAGTAACGCGCACGTTGCCGCTAACCGATTCCTGCGTGCTGTTAAGCAGCCATATGCCTGCGCGGAACACCTCGCCGCCTTTCCAA
>CAMETB010000161.1 GCA_945936265.1 uncultured Clostridia bacterium | reverse complement strand
AGACGGACCATCTGGGGCGCCGGCCCCTACAGGTTGGCTATGGTTAGTCTGTAAGAGGTATTCCTTTTGCGTCGGCAGTATATCCCGTCTTTCCGGTAAGGTAGAAAATACCTTCGATAAGAGACCATATTGTCATAGGAAGAACGCCTATTCCGAATGTCAGAAGTGAAACAAGCAACTGGACAAGCCCCCTGCCTACATATCCGAGATAAAAATTATGTACCCCGAGATATCCAAGAAATATTCCCAGCAATCCCGCTGCCAATTTTGACTTTGCCTGCGGATTCGGTACAGCGCTTTGAGCGGATTGACTTGTTTGCTGATTTGCCGCTTTGTTTTGTGCGCTGTTTTCATTACCGGCATTTTTTTCTCCGCTTTGTGCGCTATCGTTTACATGGCGGTCTTTTTCGGGATCTGTTGCCTCTTGCTCCCCACCCTGCTTTTTCTCCGATGTGGGACTACCGCAGTTCTGACAAAATAAATCTCCGTCCTCCAATTTTGCACCGCAATATCTGCAAAACATAATTTTTCCTCCGATTCAAGCAATTATTTCCCATGTTTTACGGGATACGATTATATTTTATCGCATATCGGCGAAAATGTCAACATTTTTCTGATTTTTACCGACTTTAACGGTAATAATTATGCAATTATTTACAGAAAAATATTGACAGTTTTATGGGGGTGTGTTAAAATTATTATATTATATGATATCAAAAGGAGATTATCATGAAAATCTCTCTTATAATACCGTGTTATAATGAAGAAGACGCTCTTTTGCCGTTATACGAAGAACTTTTTCGTGTTACGGAGTCTATGAGTGATTTTGAGATGCTTTTTATCGACGACGGCTCAAAAGATCATACTCTTAAAATTATCAAGGAACTATCCTCTTCAGATGAACGGGTAAAATATATTTCTTTTTCAAGAAATTTCGGTAAAGAAGCCGCTATGTACGCCGGTTTTTGCAACTCTACCGGTGACTATACGGCGGTTATGGACGCCGATATGCAGGACCCGCCTTCTCTTTTGCCCGAGATGGTAAAAATTCTCGAGGGCGGCGAGTACGACAGCGTTGCGACAAGGAGAGTTTCAAGGAAGGGCGAGCCTCGTATACGCTCCTTTTTCTCAAAACTCTTTTATAAGATAATAAGGAAAATTTCCGACACAGATATTGTTGACGGAGCAAGAGATTTCAGACTTATGAAGCGTGAAATGGTTGACGCTATCGTATCAATGTGTGAATCAAATCGTTTTTCAAAAGGAATTTTCGGCTGGATAGGATTTAAGACCTATTGGCTCCCCTACGAAAACGTCGAAAGAGTTGCCGGGAAAACAAAATGGAGCTTTTTCGGGCTTCTCAAATATTCGATAGACGGTATTGTCGGCTTTTCAAACACGCCGCTTAAAATCGCGTCATGGAGTGGAATTTTCTTTACATTTGTCGCGCTTATAATGCTTATTGTGATATTCGTGCGGACATTGATTTTCGGTGACCCCGTTGCGGGTTGGCCGTCAACGATATGTATTATGCTCTTTATCGGTGGCATTCAGCTTTTCAGCCTCGGAATTATAGGACAGTACGTCGCCAAAATTTATAACGAAACGAAAAAAAGGCCTCATTATATCGTCGCTCAATCAAACAAAGAGGATGTTGTAAAGAAATAATATGAAGAATGATATATCTCACGAGGGACACAGACAACGCCTGAAGAAAAGATTTCTCACCGAGGGTCTTTCCGCTTTCGAGCCGCATAACGTTCTCGAGCTTCTTCTCTTTTACTCGATACCGAGAAAAGATACGAACGATATAGCGCACGAGTTGCTTGCCCACTTCGGTACGCTCAAAGGTGTTTTCGACGCAGACTACTCAGAACTTATAAAAATAGACGGAGTAAGCGAAAATACCGCCACGCTGATTAAAATGATTCCTCAACTTTGCAGAGTCTACTCCGTTGACAAGTATTCAGGCGATAAAGTATTTGACACGGCGGACAAACTCGGCAGATATCTTGTGGATAAATATATCGGAGAGGTAAACGAGGTAGTCTATGCCGTACTTCTCAACAACAGGTTTGAGATAATTGCAACGATAAGAATACACGAGGGGAGCGTAAACTCCTCACAGGTATCTCCGAGAAAAATACTTGATCAGATAGTAAAATACAATGCATCCATGCTCGTTATGGCGCACAACCATCCGAACGGAATTGCAATTCCGTCAATGGATGATATTGACACCACCGCTTCGATGATGTCGATGTTCGATATGTTCGATATAAAGCTTATAGAGCACTTCTTAATTTCCGGAAATACTTATGTTCCGCTTGTTCATGAAACCTTTTCATTGAAGCAGCAAAGCGAGGAACACAGATATCTTTTCAGAAATGTTGAATAATTTTATATTTCTTATTGAAAAGACGGAAAAAATGTGATAGAATAATAACCGTGCCTGAAAGCGGGCCTCTCTGCCCGCTTTCAAGCCTGAATATGTCCGTGTACCTCAGCAGGATAGAGGGTTCGCCTCCTAAGCGAAACGCCGTTGGTTCGAATCCAATCACGGACGCCAAAAGCGCTTGATTTTGAAAATCAAGCGCTTTTTTTACATTTTTGAAAAGGTATCTTTAAGCAAGGGATAAAGGTTTTTATAAAGGTTATATCCAGCGTTGTACTTTTCGACGTTTTCCTTTGTGGGAGTTACGTCGGGTTTTACTTTTACAAGCTTGTCTATCGCCGCCTGCACGCTCGGATATTCTCCGCATCCCGTCATTGCAAGAATTGATGCGCCAAAAGCGGGACCGTACTCGGAGCCCTGAACGAATATCGGCAGGTTCAAAACGTCGGAAACTATTTTGCGCCACGCTTCCCCCTTTGAGCCGCCGCCGCAAATTGTCGTGCCAGAGATATCTATTCCGCTGTTCTTTGCAATTTCAAGGCAGTCACGCAGGGCAAAAGCCACGCCCTCCATAATCGCTCTGCTCATTTG
>CAMETB010000160.1 GCA_945936265.1 uncultured Clostridia bacterium | reverse complement strand
TATTCGCAGCTGACGGGTGGGGAAACCGACTCGGGTGCCGCGGGCGATGTAAAAGAGCGCATAGAAAAAATGCTTGATGACCGCCTTTGCTCATCTGTATCGCTCGTTATGAAAATCGTCCCCGACAGAAAACTCTATAACTTTTTGCTCTATGAATACGACTGTTGCAATCTTAAAACCGCAATAAAATGTGCAATTATGGGTATACAATGCAATGACAGACTGTACGATTGCGGAACAGTCCCTGCCGACAAAATTTCGAGGGATGTTCCGGAGGGCAAATACGATATTTTCCCTAAGAATATGGCCCTTTTTGCCCCGAGGGCAAGGGAAGCATATGAAAAGACGAAAGATCCTTCGGTTATAGATACGATTCTTGATCGTGCCTGTTTTGATGATATGCTCGAAAATGTAAACGAATACGGTTGCACAAAGTTTATATCTCTTGTCAGGGCGCGCATTGACAGAGTGAATATAATGACATTTATAAGAATATCAAAATCCGATATTGCCGATAAACAAAGAGCGCTCGATGAGGCGCTTGTCGACGGTGGCACAGTGTCGAAAAGTTCTCTTCTCGGCAAGCTCGACGGCTACGACGGCAATATAGACGCCATACTCGCGGCAACCCCATATCAGCGCGCTTTGTCGTCACTTAGCCAGGAGGCAGGACTTTCGGAGATTGAAAAAGCGCTTGACGACATTTATCTGTCTCTTGTCAAGGATATGAAATTCGTTTCGTTCGGAGCGGAGATACCGTGCGCATATCTTATCAATACGTCCTACGAGATAAAAAACATAAGGATAATACTTGCGGGTATAGCCTCGTCGCTTCCGCAGGAAAAAATAAGAGAGAGGGTGCGCTTCGGTTATGTATAAAATAGGTATAGTCGGTGACAGAGAAAGCGTGCTCGGATATATGTCGCTTGGCTTCGGAGTATTCGAGGCACAGGACGCAAAGACTGCAGGCGAATATATCGATAAACTTGCGTGGAGCGATTACGCAATAATATTTATCACTCAATCGTACGCTTCGGAACTTACCGATGTTATAAACAAATATGCAAACAAACCGTTGCCGGCAATAGTTCCGTTGCCCGATAAGAGCGGTTCGGATTACGGTGAAAAAATATTGAAATCCGCTGTTGAAAGAGCAGTCGGGGCCGATATATTGTTTAAGGATTAGAGGTGCTTAAATGACAGAAGGAAGAATTGTCAAAGTGTCAGGTCCGCTTGTTATAGCGGAGGGCATGCGTGACGCGAATATGTTCGACGTTGTGCGTGTCGGTAAGGACAGACTTATAGGCGAAATAATAGAGATGCACGGTGATCGTGCGTCGGTCCAGGTATATGTGGAAACTGCGGGAATAGGCAGAGCCGACGCGGTCGTGTCAACGGGCGCCCCGCTTTCCGTCGAGCTCGGTCCCGGCCTTATCGGCGGAATATATGACGGAATAGAAAGACCGCTAGTCGAGATGATGAAACTACAGGGACCCAACCTCTTAAAAGGTACGGATGTTCCCGCACTTGACAGAAATAAAAAGTGGAAGTTTATCCCCACAGCCAAGGTGGGCGATGTTTTGTCGGGCGGAGATATAATAGGGTATGTTGACGAAAACGAGGTAATAAAGCACAAAATAATGGTACCCCCGAAAATGTCGGGAACCGTTGAGAAAATTGAGAGCGGCGAGTTTACGGTTGAACAAACCGTTGCCGAGTTAAAGGACAAAAAAGGCAGTATAAAGAAACTTTCTCTTATGCAGAAATGGCCGGTCAGGATAGCAAGACCGTATGCACAGAAATTGCCGCCGCTTGAGCCTATGATAACGGGGCAGAGAACGGTTGACTCACTTTTCCCGATAGCAAAAGGAGGAACGGCGTGCGTACCGGGACCTTTCGGAAGCGGAAAAACAGTCGTACAGCATCAGCTTGCAAAGTGGAGCGACGTTGACCTCGTTGTTTATATAGGCTGGGGAGAACGCGGAAACGAGATGACGGACGTATTGAAAGAATTTCCCGAGATAACCGACCCGAGAACGGGCGAATCCCTTATGAAAAGGACAGTTCTTATAGCCAATACCTCCGATATGCCCGTTGCCGCACGTGAGGCTTCTATCTATACGGGTATCACCATAGCGGAATATTATCGTGATATGGGTTATTCCGTCGCGGTAATAGCAGACTCAACATCACGCTGGGCAGAGGCTCTGCGTGAGATGTCGGGCAGACTCGAGGAAATGCCCGGTGAGGAGGGCTACCCCGCATATCTTACCTCCCGCCTTGCACAGTTTTACGAAAGAGCAGGCAAGGTTGTATGTATTGGTTCGGATAAGCGTCAGGGAGCGCTCAGCGCAATAGGTGCGGTATCACCTCAGGGCGGAGATATTTCAGAGCCCGTAACGCAGGCAACGCTGCGTATAGTAAAAGTTTTCTGGGGGCTTGATTCTCAACTTGCGTACAGGCGACACTTTCCCGCAATAAACTGGCTCAACTCATATTCTCTCTACAAGGAAAGACTTGAAAATTGGTTTTCCGAGAACGTAAGCCATAACTGGACTGAACAGATAGCAGAGGCAAGCCGTATATTGCAGGAAGAGAATGATCTTGACGAAGTTGTAAAACTCGTCGGTATGGACGCACTCTCACCCGAGGACAGACTTACCCTTGAGGTTGCACGCTCGATAAGAGAGGACTTTTTACAGCAGGACGCGTTTGACAGGGATGACGCATACACGCCTTTAAAACAGCAAAACGCACTCCTCGGACTTATATTCCGCTTCAGAGACGATGCCCTTAAAGCAATATCGAAAAATGTCGATATAGAGGCAATAGCCGATATGAAAGTAAGGGAAAAGATAGCCCGTGCAAAGAGTATTGCCGAGGATAAATACGAGGAAGAATACAAAGAGATAGCAAAAGAGATAGATACTGAAACGGAACAACTTATAAAGCAGGGGGGCAGCGGCAGATGATAAAGGAATACAGAACCATTGAAGAAGTAGCCGGTCCTCTTATGCTTATAAAAAAGG
>CAMETB010000159.1 GCA_945936265.1 uncultured Clostridia bacterium | reverse complement strand
GCTGCAAAGATACTTGCTACCAAGGGAATAACGCTCGTTGTTCAGGAATACAGCGATTATATATTTCCTAACACCGTAGTAAACGATAGCAAATAATCAAAAGAATAAAACCGTCACGATAAATCGAGGGACTTTTGTATTTGACGACACCGAAGTATGACTTTTTCGTAGCGTTCTTTTCGTCACTCGACGTACTTGTAGGGACCGGCGTCCCCGACGGTCCGTCTGTGTAAAAATAACGCCTGATATAACGAAACCGGCGCACCTTTGTTAAATACGCAAGTCACTTAAATAAAACCGAGGGCTGTTGCAATTTTTGCAACAGCCCCAAATCGGGCTTTTGGAGGAAATATGATAGAGATAAAAAATCTGTCCAAAACTTTTAAGACTGCAAGCGGCGATGTCGAGGCGCTCAAAAATGTCAATATAAAAGTGAACGATGGCGATATATACGGCATAATAGGAATGAGCGGAGCAGGCAAAAGCACGCTTGTGCGTTGTATGAATATGCTTGAAAAGCCGAGCGAGGGCTCTGTTATAATAGATGGAGAGGACATATCGACCCTCGGAAACAGACAACTGCGCGAGGCAAGACGGAAGATAACGATGATATTTCAGAGCTTTAACCTTCTTATGCAGCGCAACTGCCTTAAAAATATATGTTTTCCGCTTGAACTTGAAGGGGTGGACAGAAAGAGCGCACAGGAGCGGGCAAGGGAACTGCTCGAAATTGTCGGCTTGCCCGATAAAGCGGAAGCATATCCGGCGCAACTCTCGGGCGGTCAGCAACAGAGAATAGCGATAGCAAGAGCTTTGGCAACAGATCCTAAAATTCTTCTTTGCGACGAGGCGACCAGTGCGCTCGACCCGAAAACGACGCAGTCGATACTCTCTCTTATAAAAGATATAAACAAGAAAATGGGCATAACGGTCGTAATAATAACCCACCAGATGAGCGTTGTCGAGCAGGTGTGCAACCGCGTTGCGATACTTGACGGCGGCGAGGTCGTCGAGGAGGGTGAGGTTGCAAAGGTCTTTGCAACACCAAAGTCCGATGCCGCAAAAAGACTTGTTTTCCCCGAGAGCACGGACGGTATTCTCGAGCCGAAGCCCAACGAGCGCCGTATAAGAGTCGTATTCAACGGCGCAAAAGCAACGGGCTCTCCGCTTATTGCTACCATGGCGGTGGAGCTTGGAATTTATGCAAATATCCTTTCGGCTTCCACAAAGACGATAGGCGAAAAGGCGTATGGTAATATGCTCCTTGGCATTGACGGCGGAGAAGAACAACTTGAAAAGGCTATGAAATATCTTCGCTCTGTCGAGGATATAGCGGTAGAGGAGGCAGACTGATGGGAAATTTATTTTCACCCGAAAAAGTACAGGCAACTCTCGATATGCTTAAAAACGAGTTTTTGCTCGGCATATGGGAAACGCTTTACGCAACGGTGCTTGCAACGCTTTTCGCAATAATAATAGGTTTGCCGCTCGGAGTTTTGATAGTAGTCGGCGACAAGGACGGCATTTTGCCCCTGCCGAAGTGGCTTATGTCGGTTATCAATTTTATAATAAACGTTTTAAGGTCAGTTCCGTTTGTTATTCTCGTTATTATGGTAATTCCGTTCACTAAGTTTATTCTCGGCACCTCGGTCGGGACGGTTGCCTCGATTACAAGGTGACTGGAGTTCAGACGTGTGCTCTTCCGATCGAAGATGGTTGCCTCGATAGTGCCTCTTGTTATAGCGGCTTTTCCGTTTGTCGCAAGGCTCGTCGAGAGCAGTTTAAGAGAACTTAACCCGAACGTTATCGAAATGGCACAAAGTATGGGCGCATCTCCTATGCAGATAATAGTTAAGGTGATGATCCCCGAGAGTATACCGTCGCTTATCTCCAATTTCACTATAGCGATAACAACGATACTCGGCTACACGGCAATGAGCGGAATTGTCGGCGGCGGCGGTCTTGGCAAGATAGCGATAAACTACGGGAAGGATCGTTTCAACTACCTTGCAATGCTTGTGGCGGTTATCCTCCTTGTCGTCTTGGTTCAGGTGTTCCAGTCGTTAGGCACACACCTTGCAACCAAGTCGGACAAAAGATTAAAATAAAATCAAGCGGCAGGCTCGGCTTGCCGCTTTTCTCTTGCCGCAAACGGCGGGAGCAATGGAGGCATTTATTTAGCAAGCGGGACAGTCAAGACCGTACCCTACGAGTAACGTTTGACTGAAAACGGACCGTCGGGGGACGCCGGTTCCTACTATTAAAAGGCGTTTGTATTTTTCCGTTGCTCCTGATTTTATTTGCCATCTTTGATTTCGACAACTTTTTATTTTTATATTGAAAAGCTGCAGGTGGTGTGCTACAATATTGTAGGTTGTGCCGTCCGGCACCCCAATGATTTGCATAATGAAAGAAGTCTTATAAAAAATGGATGAACAAAACAGTTTCCGTGAGGGAATAAGGGACGGGTTGCCGATAGGTATCGGCTACATTTCCGTTTCATTTGCTTTCGGAATATTTGCGGTGGGCAGCGGTCTTTCCGTGTGGGAGACGGTGCTTATTTCAATGACAAATGTAACGTCGGCGGGTCAACTTGCTGCCGTGCCGATTTTTGCGTCGGGTGGTAGTCTTCTCGAACTTGCCATATCGCAACTTGTCATAAACGTAAGATATATTCTTATGTCAATTTCCCTGTCGCAAAAAATGGGCAAAAGCATAACTCTGGCTGACAGATTTGCAATAGCGTTTGTAAACACGGACGAGGTTTTTGCGGCGGCGTCGGGTAAAAGCTGTCGTCTCGGCAAAAAATATATGTACGGTCTTATACTAACCCCTTTTGTCGGCTGGGTCGTCGGAACTTTGCTCGGCTCGGTTGCAGGACACATATTGCCTTATTCCGTCATATCTGCTCTCGGCATAGCGATATACGCAATGTTCATTGCCATAATAATACCGCAGGCAAAAAAGAGCAGACCGTGCGCGCTTTGTATCCTTATTGCCGTCGTATTGGCATGCATTTTCAGATACGTCCCCGTACTTAACGGAGT
>CAMETB010000158.1 GCA_945936265.1 uncultured Clostridia bacterium | reverse complement strand
TTTGTGTGCTTGTGATAATCGGTGTGCGTCTGGTATGCGTAACCGACGTTCAATACGTCCGCATCGCTGTACTGCGGACCTATAAGCTGCGCGCCTATTGGCATACCGTCCCCGTCAAAGCCGCAAGGAACGGTAAGTCCCGGCAACCCCGCAAGGTTTACCGATACGGTATAGACGTCGGAGAGGTACATTTTCATACTGTCCTTCAAGCTCTCGCCGATTTTCGGCGCGGTGGTCGGTGCGGCGGGGCAAAGCAAAACGTCACACTTTTTGTATGCGTTCTCAAAGCCCTCTACTATCATGCGCTTCATTTTGAGCGCTTTTCTGTAATATGCGTCGTAATATCCCGACGAGAGAACGAACGTGCCAAGCAGTATTCTCTTTTGTACTTCCTTGCCGAAGCCCTCGCTCCTCGTTTTAGAGAAAAGGTCGTCAACGGAATTTACGTCCTGCGCTCTGTATCCGTACTTTACGCCGTCGAACCTCGAGAGGTTGGAGGACGCTTCCGCCGTGGCGATTATATAATAGGTCGGTATAACGTAATCTATAAAGTCAAGATCGACGTCAACTATTTGTGCTCCGAGTGATTTTAAGGTGTCCGCAACGGAGAGTACCGCTTTTTTGACGTCGGGGTCAAGTCCTTTTTCAAACCATTGACGGGGAACGCCTATTCTCTTGCCCTTTATATCGCCGTCAAGCGAGGCGAGGAATGATGAATATTGTCTGTCGCTTGAGGTAGCGTCGTGGCAATCGTGCCCTGCTATTATATCAAGGAGAGCCGCACAATCTTTTACGTCCTTTGCAAGTGGTCCTATCTGGTCAAGAGAGGAGGCGTATGCTATAAGTCCGTATCTCGATACCGTTCCGTAGGTCGGCTTAAATCCCGTCACTCCGCAATAGGAAGCGGGCTGGCGTATGCTTCCGCCCGTATCGGAGCCAAGAGCGCAAACAGCCTCGGCAGAGGCAACTGCAGCAGCGGAGCCGCCCGACGAGCCACCGGGAACTTTGTCGGTATTCCACGGGTTTTTGACAGCACCGTAGTACGAGGTTTCGCTTGTAGAACCCATTGCGAACTCGTCCATATTTGTCTTTCCTATAACTATCATTCCCGCGTCTTCGATTTTTTCGATGGCGGTTGCGTTATAGGGCGGGATAAATCCGCCGAGTATTCTTGACGCACAGGTAGTTTCGGTACCCTTTGTGCAGATATTGTCCTTTATTGCTATCGGAACGCCTGCAAGAGGTGAGGTAAGTGCGCCCTCGTCTATCTTTTTTTGAATTTCATCGGCTTTTTCTAGTGCATTTTCTTTTTCAACTCTTATATAGGCATTTATTTTGCCGTCCGTTTTTTCTATCTTTTCGCAAACGGACAAAACGGCGTCACGCACGGTTATTTTTTTGTCCTTTATCATCTGCCCGATTTCAAGGGCGGTATATTTCGTTATATCCATCGTCGCTCTCCTTACTCTACCGTTTTGGGAACTATCGGCGTTTCGTCTGTGCGCTCGGGTGCGTTTGCAAGGAGCGTTTCCCTGTCAAGCGACGGTATTACCGTATCGCTCCTCAAAGGAACTGCAACCGCATCGGGCGTTTCGTCAACGTCGGCAGTATTGACGCTGCCGTTTATCGTATTCATATATTCGAGTATCGCGTTTAACTCGTTGCACATTACGTCGGTAAACTCCTCGTCGATTTTGAGCCTAGAAAGCTCCGCAACGTGCTTTACGGTTTCTTTTGTGATGTTCATAAAATACCTCCAAAAAACAAAAATCCCCATCCCATATTGGGACGGGGAAAAACTCCGTGGTACCACCCAACTTTGAGCGCAAAGCGCCCCTCGTTGAACAAATTTCGTTTTGCATACGGGCGGGTCTAATTGCAAACGCTTTCTTCCGCCGGCTCTGGACTGTTACAAGACCGCAGTATCACCGCACTCTCACCTTCTGCGGCTCTCTTTGTCAACCGTTTCCGATCTTGCTTTCCTTCATAGCCTTTTATTAAACTATGCTTATTGTATCATTATAAATTGCAAAAGTCAATAGTTATTTTCAAATAATGCGCTCATTCTTTATAGCAATACTCGCCGTTTATCTCTTTTTTCATAAAATCGGCGGTTTTTTCTCTGTCGGAATTAAGCGAGGTAGCTACTATAAGCTTTGCATATGACGTCTCAAGCGTCATACCGTAAAGACCGACAAAGCCGTACTTTTTACTCGGCTCCTTTGTGTCCTTGCCGCCGTTTCGCAGATACAAGTCCCCCGTCGAGGAGTAAGAAAACGAATTTTCGGAGCAAGCGTACATAAATAGCGGTATATTTTTTTCGTCGCACCTGTCTTTTAATGAAAGTACGGAATATCCGGAAAAAGCGTCGCCCTGTGTGTATCTTTCAGTGCATACCGTTTGTGAGTGATACGTTGCGTGCAAAACGGCCGTGCAACCGTCAAGTGAGATAGCGTCATAGTTAAGCCCTACGTAGGGGAAAACAAGCAAAACGCCGGGCAAAAGCTTATCTATTTGGTTGATATACGCTTCGCCGCTTGATGTCACGCCGTTTATTTTTGCGCATCCCGTGTCTGTAATTTCGGGTGACACGCTGTAAAAATCGCACGAATACGGCTCACATTGCTTTATGCGTGAGGCGAGGTGAACGTACATTTTTCCGTCGGAGTTAAGATAGGGCACGTAGACGTTGGGTTTTGTTCCGTTTAAGATAAGGTCTGCCGCCACGCGAAAATTTGCGTACCCATTTGCTCTTTTATCGTTAAGAACGTAATTGCTTGAAACCATAAAAACGGGAATACCTATGCCGCCAAGAAGTATTGACATAAGTGACGAGGTATATGCGAGCGTGTCGGTGCCGTGGAGCATTATCATTCCGTCATAGTGTGAAAAATCGACACTCTTAAGGGTTTTTATGATTAAATTCCACGTGTCGAGCGTCATATTTTCGCTCAAAATTCCGTTTTCGGTAAGGAACAGATTTTCAAACTCAACCTCGCCCTTTCGCGCAGGGTTGCCTTTCATATAATTCTCAACGAGCACGCTCCTCGCACTTTTTG
>CAMETB010000157.1 GCA_945936265.1 uncultured Clostridia bacterium | reverse complement strand
TTACAAGGTGACTGGAGTTCAGACGTGTGCTCTTCCGATCTATCGGCAACGAGCAGATAACCGCCGGTATGATAGTGATAGAAAACGGAAAATTCAAAAAGAGCGATTATCGGCTTTTTAAGATAAAAGAGCAGTCGGGCGCCGATGACTATTCGGCAATGAGCGAGGCGATAAGGCGCAGGTTCTCACATCTTTCCGATAATACGGGCAGTTATTCGGAAATGCCGGATCTTATTCTCCTCGACGGAGGAATGACGCACGTCGGCACCATAAAAAAAGTGCTTGACGAAATGAATGTTAAAGTTCCCGTTTTCGGAATGGTAAAAGACGAGCATCATAAGACGAGAACGATAGTTACGGAAAACGAGGAAATAAGCATAGCAAAAGAGCAGTCGGTTTTTGTTTTTGTGTATAAGATACAGGAAGAGGTACACAGATTTACAATTTCCGCAATGGATAAATCAAAGCGAAAAACGCTTAAAACATCTTCGCTTGAAAAGATAGACGGCATAGGCGAGGCAAAAGCGAAAAAACTTCTTGCACATTTCAAAACGCTATCATCATTAAAGAACGCAAACATTGAAGAAATAGCGGCGGTAAAAGGGATAAGCGCAAGCGACGCCGGAAAAGTGTTTGAATATTTCAGAGAAAAACAGGAGTAGAATATGAACATTATAACGGGATATGCGAAGGGAATGAAACTCGAAACACTCGAAGGAGATGCGACAAGACCTACATCGCAAAGAGTTAAAGAAGCTGTATTTTCAATGATACAGTTCGATATAGAGGGAGCGAACGTGCTTGATTTGTTTGCGGGCAGTGGCGCACTCGGGCTCGAAGCGTTGAGCCGTGGGGCAAAAAAGGCGTCTTTTTGTGATTTATCAAGGGATGCGGTGGATATAATTATAAAAAACGCAAAGAAGTCAAAGATGTTTGACAAATGTAGAATATCAGCCTGTGATTACAGCCAGATGATACGCGGTATTGCGGGTAAGGAAAAATACGATATAGTTTTTATAGATCCGCCATACAAAGACAACGTTATATGCGATGCTTTGAAAAAACTTTATAATTCGGGTGCGCTTTCCGAAAACGCCATAATCGTCTGTGAAAGCGGAGTTGAGGATATTTTCGGGGACGACGAGGAAACAAGGAACAAATTTTACATTTGTAAAAAATCGAGATATTCCATAACGTATATCACGCTTCTGAAACCGAATACGGAGGATAAAAGATGAACGCCATAGTAACGGGTAGTTTTGACCCCATAACGCTCGGGCATATAGAAACGATAAAAAAGGCAAGCGCTTTTTTCGAGAAACTGTATGTGGTTGCGCTTATCAACAAAGATAAGGAATACACATTTACAATGGAGCAGAAAAAGGAGCTTATGCGCCTCTGCCTTGAAGGGATGGACAATGTCGTTATAGATTCATACGACGGGCTGACATCCGATTATATGCACAAGCACTCTCTGACAAAGATAATACGGGGTATCAGGAATCCCGAGGACGAGAAATACGAAAAAAAACTTGCCGAGGCAATGAGGGGGTTCGACCCGAACTTTGATACGGTTTTCATAAAGCCGGATGAGAAATACGCTTGCATCAGCTCATCTCTTGTGAGAGACAAACTTGCAAAAGGGGAGAGTTTATCGGGGCTTGTAAGCGAAAACGCCATTTCGGAAATGGAAAAAATGTACAAAGAAAACCTTGAAAGTAAGAAAAAAAGCCAAAATAACGATGGGCTGTTGCAAAGTTGATTCGCAACAGCCCTGAAATTTATAGAGACAGGCGGATTTTAGAAACATTGATTTTATATTTCATAGGCGTAGAGCGGGGGCTTGCTCCCGCCGCTTTTTATCGTTTAATGTGGTCAATGCAGCCACCTGCCGCGTAGATTATTTTCGCTTTTTGTCGATAATTATATGATGCTCTGAAAAGAAAAATTCAAAAAAATTCAAAAAATTTTCAAAAAGGTATTGCAATTTTGAAAATCATAGGTTATAATGGGTACATAAAAGTGGTGCAAAAGTGCATAATTGTGGGTTAAAGTGGAGTGAAAGGAGGAGATAAGATGCTTTACGGACGTTTTGAACACACGGTAGATGCTAAAAACAGAGTTTTCGTACCGGCAAAATTTAAGGAAAGCCTCGGAATCTCTTTCAAGCTTACTTATAACGACTTCAATAAATGTATTCTTGTTTACTCCAATGCGGAGTGGGAGAAGTATGAGGAAAAGATTTCAGAGCTCCCCACTTTGAAATTTGAAGATTTCATTCGCGAGATATATTCCAACACCGTTGACGTACAGGTTGACGGACAGGGAAGAATAGTAATTCCCCAATTCCTCAAAGAAAAGGTAGGTATAGAAAAGAACGTGCTTATAATGGGCGTTGGCTCTCATCTTGAAATATGGGCACAAGAGGTATTTGAGGACAAGCAGAAGAGCATTGATATGAATAAGATTAAAGATCTTATGATGGAAATGGGCTTCTGAGGTAAGTGAAATGGAATTTTCACATTATCCGGTAATGCTTGGTGAGTGCATCGAAGCGCTCGACATAAAGCCGGACGGAATATACGTTGACTGCACGGCAGGCGGCGGAGGGCACTCCGAGGCAATAGTTTCCCGACTTACAACGGGTACGCTTATCTCCCTTGACCAGGACGATGAAGCGATACAGGCCTGCAAAACAAGACTTGCTAAGTACAAGGAACGCTCAAAGGTCGTAAAGTGCAACTTTTCTGATCTTGGGACAGTTCTTGATAATTTAGATATTCTCCATATTAACGGTGTCATTATGGATCTCGGTGTCTCGTCTCATCAGCTTGACACTCCGTCGCGTGGATTCTCGTATAACTGTGACGCAATCCTTGATATGCGCATGGATCCACGCTCTCCTTTCTCAGCATACGACGTTGTGAACGGTTACAGCGAAGCCGAACTCAAAAGAATTATAAGCGAGTACGGCGAGGAACGGTTTGCATCGTCGATAGCACAGAAAATAGTTTTACAAAGAGAGAAGTCCCCCATCAAGACAACTCTCGAGCTTGCAGGAACTATAAAA
>CAMETB010000156.1 GCA_945936265.1 uncultured Clostridia bacterium | reverse complement strand
ATACGAGATTACAAGGTGACTGGAGTTCAGACGTGTGCTCTTCCGATCTTATTAAGCGTTTCGGCAGAGTGGCTTCAAAGCTTATCCCCTTTATGTCGCTTTTGTTTATAGTGCTTGCTCTTATCGTAATATTCAAAAACATAACCGCGGTCGGCTCGGCTTTTGCTCTTATATTCAAGGACGCTTTCAAGATCAAATCGGTAACGGGCGGCGTTGTGGGATATGCCTTCTCGCTTACCATTAAAAAAGGTATGGCGCGCGGTGTATTCTCAAACGAGGCAGGTCTTGGCTCATCGGTTATAGCTCACTCCGCATCGGAAACGCGTGAGCCCGTAAAGCAGGGTCTTTGGGGCGTGTTCGAGGTATTCTTCGATACGTTTATCATCTGTACCTTAACCGCGCTTATGTTCCTTACCACCTTTGACGTAACGAGCGAGTCGCTCGTCGGTGCGGACGACTCCGCAATGGCGCTTAAAATGTTCTCCGAGAACTTCGGCACGTTCGGTACGGTCTGCTTCTCCGTTATTCTCCCTCTGTTTGCCTTTACGACCATTATGGCGTGGTCCTACTACGGTGAGAAAGCCGCAGAGTTCTGCTTCAAGTGGGTAAAGAGCGAGAAAAAGCGCAAGATTGCCGTGCTTGTATTCAAGATTCTGTACGTTTTATTCATCGTCTTTGCCGCAATAATAAGCGGAACGCTCGTCTGGGATATAGACGACACGTTCAACGGTCTTATGTCCGTACCTAACCTTATAGCCTTAATCGCCATGAGCGGAACGGTAGCAAAGATAACCAAAAACTACTATCAGCGCAAGAAGGGCGAAAAGGTCGAGCCTATGCTCTCCGCCTACCCCGATCTCAATGAAGAATTCAAGCAGGATATTGCAAAAGATATCGAGGAAATGAAATAAATATACATAAACTAAAATGCACCGCATTAAAACGGTGCATTTTTTGTTTTTAGTTTCAGGCTTATTCTTCTATCTCGTCGGACACGGCTTTATCAAAGAGTTCTTCTATCTCTTTGGAGGGGGCTTTATCTATGAGGGATACGACTATTGCGCATATTGCGCCTACGACAAAGCCGGGCAAAAGTTCGTATATTCCCGTTCTTTCGGTGAGGGTAAAGAGCCATACAACGTCCGTTACAGCACCGCCTATAACTCCCGCGACCGCGCCCTTATAGGTAAGGCGTTTCCAGAACAGAGAGAGTATTATGACCGGTCCGAATGCGGCGCCAAATCCGCCCCATGCGTTTTCAACCATATTCATAATTGCCTGCGCTCCCTTGCCACCGTTTGAAGCGATAAAGTATGCGACTATCGCGATTATAACTACTACTCCTCTGCCCACCCAGAGCGTTTCCTTCTCCGAGGCGTTTTTACGGATAACGGGCTTGTAAATATCGCTTGTAAATGAGGAAGAAGCAACGAGCAACTGTGAGTCCGCCGTGGACATAGCCGCCGCTATTATCGCGGAGAGCAAAATGCCTGCTATGAACGCGGGGAACAGATCGCGTACTGCCGTTATGAAAATCAGTTTTTGGTTCCCTTCGGCAAGAAGTTCCGCACCGTATGCCATTCTGCCGAAATATGCAAGGACTATTGCCGCGCCGAGCGTCAGAACAACCCAGGATATTGCAACGGTGGCGGAGGTTTTTATCATTTTGGAGTTTTTAATACCCATAAAGCGAACGAGGATATGCGGCATGCCGAAATATCCGAGTCCCCATGCAAAGCCCGACACTATCTCCTGCCAACTTGCAGAGAAAATATTTGAATTGAAAACGGACATCGAGCCGTCAACGTACGGGAGCGCATTTGAAATTGCCGAGTGGTCGAGATCTTTTGCGATAACAAGAACTATCGGTACGGCAAGGAGTGCTACAAGCATCATAATGCCCTGGAAAAAGTCCGTCCAACAAACCGCTTTATAGCCCCCGAGAAACGTATAAAGAATCATTATTGCGGCAAATGTGAGCATCGCAAGGTCTTCCTTGCCCTCAAAGCCCGGGATAATTGTTGTAAACACCGTAGCACCGGAAACGAATCCCGACGCTACATATACAGTAAAGAATATCAGAAATATGACGGCGCTGATTATTTGCAATACCGGGCTTTTAGTGCAGAAACGGTTTGAAAGGTACTGCGGAATGGTTATCGAATCCCCTGCCGCCTTTGAGAAACGACGCAGACGTGACGCTACGAAAATCCAGTTAAGCGTAGTTCCTATCGCCAAACCGATACCTATCCAGGCCTGTCCCATTCCGAAGGCGAGAATACTACCGGGGAAGCCCATAAGGAGCCAGCCCGACATATCCGACGCCTGTGCGCTCATCGCGGTGACGAAAGGTCCCATCGATCTTCCGCCGAGGAAGTAATCCTTCTCCCCTTCCGATTTTGAACGGAAGAAAAAGAAAATTCCTATGCCTATGACAACAACAAAATAAAGAATAAATGCAAAAAGTTCCATTTTCTCTCCCTAAAACTGACTTATTTTTACTCAAAAATGAATAAATAATGATTTATTATACTATATCTCTGCAATTTGTTCAATACTTTTTCAATAATTTGTGTAAAAAAACCTTAAAAATTCAGAATTTACATACAAAATCATATCTCATATAAAAAAACGGCAAGATAAACTTACCGTTTTTTATTCTCAGTCCGGAAAATCAATTAACTTTTTCGCCTTTTGCTTCGGCAATAAGCTGCTGCTTCTTTGTTTTGAGGTCGTTCTCAATCTTTTCAATATCGTCCTTATGGGCTTTCTCAAACTCTGCGAAGAATCCGTCTTTTGCGCTATTTACAGCATCCTCAATATTCTTTGCCTCTTCGGTAAGTTTATCGGTTATTTCTTCAGGGAATTTTTCCTCCAGTTCCCTGAGTGCATTCTCACCGACCCTGAGTAGTTGCACGGCATCTGACATGGCTTTATCTGCCTTCTCTCCCGCTGCAACCAATGCGTCATACATTTTCTGATATTTCTCTTCTGAAAGTTTGAAACTTGCGCTTACCTCAGCGTAATTATCATCGCCCACCTTTACGGAAGCTACAATTTTTTTCTCCTTAAGCAATTCTTCCTTTACATCACGCAATT
>CAMETB010000155.1 GCA_945936265.1 uncultured Clostridia bacterium | reverse complement strand
ATCTTGTAATTTCGCTTCATTCCCGCGACCTTGCAACCGATATGGTGCTTGACAAAGCGTGTGAAAACGGGGCAAAAGTCATTCTTTCAACGCCTTGTTGCCATCACGAACTCAATAAAAAAATTGACTGTAAGGAACTTGAATTTGTGACAAGACATTCAATGTTAAGGCAGAAAATGTGCGACGCATTAACGGATGCTATGAGAATTCTGAAACTTGAGAGCAAAGGATATTCCGTTGACGCCGTCGAGCTCATAGATCCCGAGGATACTCCTAAAAACATAATGATAAGGGCAATAAAAAAGGAAAATCCCGATAAAACGGCTATGGAAAAATCATCTCTGGAATACGAAAGAGTTGAAAAATTTCTTATGGGGGAAAATAAGTATGGGAATTGAAACGATAGTAAATATATCACATAAATACGGCTCAGACGAGGAGTTTGTCCTTGCGGGAGGAGGCAATACATCTTACAAGGATGAGGAAAACCTCTACATAAAAGGGTCGGGGGCTTCGCTTGCCGCAATAAAAGCAGATGGCTTTGTAAAAATGTCGAGGAAGCGCCTTTCTGAAATATGGGAGAAGACCTATTCGCAAAATCCCGCAAAAAGAGAAGCGGAAGTTCTTAAAGATATGATGGAATCAAGATGCGAGGGAGAGGAAGCAAAGCGCCCCTCCGTCGAAACGCTTTTACATAATCTTTTTCCGCATACCTATATTTTGCATGTTCACCCTGCAAGAGTAAACGGAATTACCTGTTCTCAGGGCGGAGAAAATGTAGTGAAACATCTTTTTCCCGAGGCAATATGGGTCAAGGAAACAGAACCCGGGTACATTCTTGCCTCGGAGTGCCGCAGTAAACTCGAAAAATACAAGGCCGAAACGGGCAAGGCGGCAAATTTGCTCTTTTTGCAAAATCACGGTATATTTTTTGCGGCAAACGGCGAAAAAGAACTTGATTTACTTGTGTCTCATGTTATCGGAACTATAAAAGCGCAGGAGAAGATTGTTCCCGATTTTACGGAAGTTAAGAAAGATACCGAAACCGTTGAAAAAATAAAAACCGTTCTCGCATACGAACTGGGAGGAGCAACGGTAAAGTTTACGCTTAATAAGGAGATAGAAACTCTTTGCAAATCAAAGGAGTCTTTTGCTCCGGTTGCTTACCCAATGACACCGGATCACATAGTATATTGCAAGTCGTCACCGCTTTTTGTCGATGGTGCTGAAAATATAATCAAAGATGTTTCCGATTTTTCGGGGAAACATGGTTTTATGCCTAAAATCGTATTTGTCAAGGATGTGGGAATGTTTGCGTGCGGCAAAGACGAAAAGGACGCCGGCACCGCAGAAAAACTGTGGCTCGACGAAATAAAAATATCTGTCTATGCAAAGAATTTCGACGGTGTACGCCCAATGGCTGAAAATATGATAGATTTTATAGCAAACTGGGAAGTTGAGAGTTATCGCAGTAAAGTAGCACAGGGGAAAGCCTGAAAATTCATCGGTACGGTTGACAAATTTTGATATTTATGATACCATAAAATTGAAACCATAGTGTATGAGGTGATAATTATGAAAAGACTCAACGTATTTGCAAAAGTATTGGCGTCCGCTTTGTGTGTCTTGATCTTTTTCTCATTCGTTTCTTGCGAAAGTTCGGATAACAAAGGATTGCAGGAGTCACCTCCTGCTGACAGTTCTGTCGATTTTGAGTTGCCCGAAGGCTCAGGAAGCCATATAACCGACAGAAAGATAATCTACAAAGCAACTATGGACGTCAGGACGGAAAAGTACGATGATTACATAAAAAACCTTAAAGCAAAGTTGAATGAATACGGGGGATATTTTGCTTATTTCAAGGAGTATTCCTCTTCCGAAAGAAGTTTGAGTGCCGAGATAAGAATTCCTGCCGATAAGTACGAGAGTATGAGGGAAGTGACCGGCAGTCTTTGTACCGTTGTAAGATCAGAGCAGACCGCAAACGACGTAACGGCAAATTATATGGATATAGAAAGCCGTATCGCGTCTTTGAAGGCCCAGAAGGAGTCGCTTGACAATATGGCAAAAGCCGCTACTTCAACCTCGGAACTTATAGAAATTCAAAAGGCTGTTTCCGACGTTGTTTACCAACTCGAAAGTTATGAAAAGCAACTTCTCGCATACGACGACCTTATATCTTACAGCACCATAACTCTTACCGTAGAAGAAGTAAACGACGAACAACCCGTAAAAGAGGGACCGTTTAAGAGAATAGGCAACAATTTTATGTCCAGCCTTAAATTTATAGGAAGTGCCGTAGTAGAGGTGTTCGTGTTCTTCATCGGCTACTTACCGATATTTGTTGTAATAGGTGCTATTGTAGCGGTAATAGTTGTAGCGGTTACAAGACGCAGAAAGAAATAAAGCGGAGAATTTATGAGAAAAATAGCGAGTTTTGACGTAGATCACGACAAGATAACAGAGGGAATTTATATCTCAAGGATTGACGGCGACATAGTGACTTACGATATGAGGACAAGAAAGCCGAATATGGGAGATTATATGGATAATCTCACTATGCACTCGGTCGAGCATATGTTCGCAACGTATGTAAGAAACTCCGAAATAGGCGAAAAAATAATATATTTCGGTCCTATGGGGTGCCAGACGGGTTTTTATCTGCTCGTCAGAGATACGGAGCCACAAAAAGTTCTTGAAATTGTAAAAGATACCCTTGAGAAAATAATAAATCATACGGGTAAAATGTTCGGTCAGAGCCGTACGGAATGCGGAAATTACAGAAATCTGAATCTCGAGGCGGCGCAGCTTGAATGTAAGAGATATCTTGACGTTCTTAATTCCTCGGAGGTTACTTTTAAGTATGAGTAAGCTTGTAGGAATAATAGGTGCCATGGATATCGAGGTTGACGGACTTATTGATGCCATGACGGATAAGGACGAAAGGATCTGCTCGGATATCAGATTCGTAAAAGGGAAAATATGCGGCAAGGACGCGGTCGTTGCAAAATGCGGCATAGGCAAGGTGTTTGCCGCTATGTGCGCACAGACGATGATACTTGAATATCACCCCGATATAATAATAAATTCGGGCGTTGCAGGCACACTCACAACGGAGCTTTCCGTTATGGACGCCGCCATTGCCGAAAAGGTAGTTCAACACGATATGGATAC
>CAMETB010000154.1 GCA_945936265.1 uncultured Clostridia bacterium | reverse complement strand
CGCCGTCTTACTCTTGAGGGTGCAAAAGTTCTTTGCGTGCTTGAGATAATGGACCGCCCGGGCGGACTTGCAAGAAACATAGCGCAATGCCTTGACGATTTCGGCATACCGCTTTATCTTTCGCATACAGTAACGAGAATTTTCGGCAAAGAGCGCCTCTCGGGTGTTGAAATATCCGAGGTCGACAAGAATTTCAAGCCAATAAAAGGAACGGAGAGGGTAATAGATTGCGATACGCTCCTTCTTTCCTGCGGACTTATCCCCGAAAACGAACTTACCAAGGAGGCGGGCATAGCGCTTGACCCCAAAACCTCGGGTGCGCTCGTAAATCAGTTCTGCGAAACGGGCGATGACGGAGTTTTCGCCTGCGGCAACGTTTTGCACGTTCACGACCTTGTGGATTACGTTACCGAGGAGTCGAAAAAGGCGGGCAGAGCCGCGTCACTTTACCTTAATAAAAAGATAAGTAAGACGGGTAAAACCGTAAAGATTATTCCGGGCAGAAACGTCCGCTATACCGTGCCGCAAAGGTACGAGCCGATAGAGAAAGAGGACGGCTGGGAGATTTATTTCCGCGTCAAAGAGCCGTGTAAAAATTGCACGGTAAGTTTAAGCGTTGCGGGAAAAGAAATCTTTTCCGCAAAGAAAATAAGGCTCTCTCCCGGCGAGATGGAAAAGATAAAAATAACTCCCGAGCTTGCAAAAATAATGAGTGAAAACGACGATGCAACCGTAAACGTTTCGGAAGGGGCAGGAAAATGAAAAAAGAAATGACGTGCATAATATGCCCGAGAGGCTGTCACCTGACCGCCGATTCCGAGGGCGAAGAAATAACCGTTGTCGGCAACGGTTGCCGCCGCGGTGAAGAATATGCAAAATCGGAGCTTACAAACCCCGTGCGCACTCTTACCACCACTGTAAAAATAAAGAGCAAGGAGATAACCGTGCTCCCCGTAAGGACGGATAAACCCATAAAGAAAGACGAGATTTTTGCCGCTATGAAAAAAATAGCGGATATAGAAGTTTCGGCACCGATAAAAATAGGCGATATAATAGTTCCCGACTTTATGGACGAGGGAGTAAATCTCATATCTGCCAAAACCGTTGAAAGATAATATTTGCGTACAACTGTGAAATAAGCCGCACCTGTCAGCTTAAACAGCAGTAATTGCGAGGCGTCTATCGTAGAACGGTGGCTTGCTCCCGCCGTGATTATATCTTTTCACGGCGCAAAAATAAGAAGAAAAAAACGAAAAAAAGGTATTGCAATACCGAAAAAAGTGTGTTACAATAAACAGGCGGTTGAAAATCCGCTATGCCGGTGTGATGGAATTGGCAGACGTGCTGGACTCAAAATCCAGTGGTAGCGATACCGTATCGGTTCGACCCCGATCACCGGCACCAAATTAGGAATGTCGCATTTGACGACACCGAAAAAGTCACTTGCTTTAGCCTGTAATCGTGCGGATTGCATTTTATATTAAAATCTGCAAATGACAGAGAAATAAGGTTGAAATTCTTACGAATTTCTCCATTTTTATGACTTTTTCTTGCGTCGCTTTCGCCCCTCGACGTACACCAGTACGCATACGGGAACCCCAAAAAGTGTGAAGCACTTTTCGAGGACCCCTACCACGGAACGAAATCAACGCATCTCGCCTAAATCCGCCTATTCCAATTTACTGTGCTGCCGCAATTTTGCGGCAGCACAATTATTAATCGGAGGAATAAAAATGTCGCTTTCATCTGTTAAAGAATATCTTTGTAAATATTCGCTCGATGACAGAATCATAACTTTTGACGTGTCGAGCGCAACGGTAGATCTTGCCGCGCAGGCACTCGGCGTAGAGGGAGCAAGAATAGCAAAAACGCTCTCATTCGACGTTGACGGAGAGTGCGTTTTGGTAGTTGCGGCAGGGGACGCAAAGGTTGATAATTCAAAATTCAAAGCGTTCTTTCACAAGAAAGCGACTATGTTGCCGCACGATAAAGTAGAGGAGATGACGGGGCACCCCGTCGGTGGAGTATGTCCGTTCGGTGTAAAAGAGGGCGTTCGGGTTTACCTTGATATATCCTTAAAGCGTTTTGATACCGTTTATCCTGCCGCAGGGACTGCAAGCTCTGCCGTAAAGCTTACGGTGGACGAGCTTTATAAAGCCTCGGGAGCGCTTGATTATATTGACGTTTGCAAGTGTTGGCAAACGGAGGAATAATACATATAATGAAAATGGAGATTAAAAAACTCCATTTTTGAATTTTGCGGTGAAAAAATGCTATATGAAACTAAAATAAGCAGTATCGTCCTTCGGCACGGGCTTGGAATTACCGCAGTTGACTTTGATAAAACGGCAAAAGTATCACCTTCCGTAATAATCACCGAAAAGGACGGTAAGACTGTCATTGTGCAAAAAAAGGAGGACGGAAAACTGTCGTCCGTTACCGTAAACGGTACGGGAATAGGTAAAAAAAGAGGGGAAGTATCCGATTTTCTTCGCAAAAGCGGAGTAAATATACTGTGCGATGCCTCCTCCGATTCCACATACAGCATAGTAACCGACCGTTATTCAGCCTCCTTGGCACGGGAACTTCTTACGCTTGAATTTTTCAAATAAAAATTCCGAATCGCCCGAAAAATGAAAAACAGACACACACTCTGCCTCATTTTTCGCGGTTCGGGATTTTTTTGCTTATGCAAAAACCTGAAAATAAAACAAAAATTTCTCTTGACTTTAACTATCAATTATGATAGAATAATCAAAGCAAGAAATGTTCTATACGGAACGGGAAAACAGATGACGAACGAACAAAAGACGAGGATATTAAAAGCCAAGCGTGCGCTTTTT
Organism: uncultured Clostridia bacterium; assembly: GCA_945936265.1. GTDB lineage: Bacteria > Bacillota > Clostridia > Oscillospirales > CAG-272 > RGIG2000. The sequence goes on along the minus strand of CAMETB010000154.1, from coordinate 333 downwards.
GATAAATATTATGATTTCTTAAATCCGGAGCAGAGGCGCGCCGTTTATACGGTAAACGGACCGGTGCTTATTCTTGCCGGCGCGGGCAGCGGAAAAACGACCGTTCTGGTAAACAGAATAGCTCACATAGTGAACTACGGCGACGCTTATTTTTCAAACGAAATTCCCGAAAGCGTTACCGAGGATGCAATAGAGGACCTTGAAAGTGCAATATCGTTGCCGAAAGAAATAATAAAAGAATACCTTTCCGTTTTTGCAAAAAATCCTTGCCCTGTGTGGGGAATTCTTGCAATTACGTTTACAAATAAGGCGGCAAACGAGATAAAATCAAGG
>CAMETB010000153.1 GCA_945936265.1 uncultured Clostridia bacterium | reverse complement strand
AAATAGTCGCCATCGTTGCGTTTCAATTCGTCTCTGTCCGCATAAACATATGAAAGCCTCATTTTTACAACCTCTTCGGGAGTTGTAATGCCATCCACTGTGACAAGCACATTTGTCTTGTATGGTACGGCATGGAGTATCTTTCTGCCAATGTATTCATCGCCGCACCTGAAATATAGATTTTTAAGCGAGCAGAATACTTCCGCCGTATCGCAGAAATGGTTTACTACCATTGCGCCGCGTACTCCGTGCGCTCTCATTATATGTCCGCATTCAAGATACTTTTGCATTTTGTCCTCCGGAAAAGAGTTTGCATATTTTTTCATTGTACATTGTATCATATGTCCGCCGAAATATCAAGTAATAAAGAAAAAAATATTAAAAATAAAAGAAAAATCAAAAAAACTATTGACAAGCAACTCATAATATGTTACAATGCAGTTACCTCGGGCAGAGGGTTCTTTTTTTGTGCAAACAAAATTTCTGTCGGAGGGAGGTACAGTGCGTAAAGCACACAAATGGGGACAAGTTCCTCAAATTTAATTGGGAGGTGCCGATATCATGGCTAATGACGCAAGAGTAAAAGTAACATTGGCGTGCAGCGAATGCAAACAGCGTAATTACGACACGAAGAAAAACAAGAAGAATGATCCGGACAGACTTGAAATGAACAAGTATTGCCCCTTCTGTCGTAAACACACCTTGCACAAGGAAACGAAGTAAGGAGAAGATTATGGCTGAAAACGAAAACAACAAGGTCGCTCTTGACGATAAGAGTGCAAAGGTTCAGGAAAAGCCGAAGCCGAAAAAAGAAAAGAAGGAAAAGAAACCTTCAAAGCTCGGCATGAAACTGAAGAACCTTAAGAGTGAGTTCAAGAAAATCACCTGGGCAACCCCGAAGGCAACTTTCAAAAGTTTTGGCGTTGTGCTTGTCGGAATGGTTGTTGCGGCAACCGTAATCGGAGTTATAGATTTCGGGCTTTCGTCCCTCTTTGACTTTCTTCTTAGAACCATAAGTTTCTGAGGTGCGGGATGAGTGATTTCAACGAACTTAATGTAGGACCAAAGTGGTATGTCGCTCATACCTACACTGGCTACGAAAATAAAGTCAAAACCACCATTGAAAAAATAGTCGAAAACAGAAAGAGCCTCTCCGATCTTATATTTGATGTCAAGGTTCCGGTAGTAACAACAGTTACGACAGACGCCAAGGGCAGAGAAAAGACAGTTGAAGAAAAACTTTTTCCGGCTTATGTTTTCATAAAGATGGTTATGAATGACGAGACGTGGCATATTATCCGTAATATAAGCGGTGTCACGGGCTTTGTCGGACCGGGTTCGAAGCCGGTACCGCTTTCCGACGAAGAGGCGCTTGCAATAGCGGTCGAGGAGAAAGCAGAGGTACAGTCGTTCAACATCGGAGACGAGGTTGAAATCATCGACGGCTTCCTTACCGGACACAGTGGAAAAATCGGAGCAATTTCCGATGATACGGGAGAGGTTACGGTTATAGTATCCTCAATAGGTCGTGAGATGCCCGTAAGTCTCGATGCAAAATGCATCAAAAAGAAACAATAAAGTCGGCGGCAGACTTTGAAAAGCCGCAAATAAGTGGGAGAGAGGAAATTTGCTATTCTCTCGTACAGTACCACATAGGAGGAAATAAAAATGGCTAAGAAAATTCAGGGCTACATCAAACTTCAGATCCCTGCAGGAAAAGCAACACCCCAACCGCCTATCGGACCGGCGCTCGGTCAGTACGGCGTTTCAATTCCGAACTTCACAAAGGAATTTAACGAAAGAACAAAGAACGATATCGGATACATCATTCCGGTTGTTATCACCGTATATGCAGACCGTTCGTTCACCTTCATCACCAAGACCCCGCCCGCTCCGGTTCTTATAAAGAAGGCTTGCGGTATCGAAACCGCATCGGCTGCTCCTAACAAGACCAAGGTAGCAAAGCTCACCAAGGAGCAGGTAAAGAAAATCGCCGAGACGAAGATGCCCGACCTCAATGCAGGCTCTCTTGAAGCCGCAATGAGCATGATAGCAGGAACCGCGCGTTCCATGGGTATCACTGTTGAGGACTAAGGTAAGGGAGGTAAACTGAGATGAAAAAGGGAAAGAAATATATCGCAAGTGCCGAACTTATCGAAGCGGCAAAGTACTATGATCCTGACGAGGCAATGAAACTCGTATGCGAAACCGCAAAGGCTAAATTTGATGAAACTATCGAAGTACACGTCCGTTTGGGCGTTGACTCGCGTCACGCAGACCAGCAGGTAAGAGGCGCAGTCGTTCTTCCTCACGGAACCGGTAAGAAGGTACGCACTCTCGTATTTGCAAGAGGCGACAAGGCAAAGGCTGCCGAGGAGGCAGGCGCCGACTACGTAGGAGCAGAGGAATTTGTTGAGAAGATCACAAAGGAAAACTGGTTTGAATTTGACGTAGTTATAGCAACCCCCGATATGATGGGCGTTATAGGACGTCTCGGTAAGGTTCTCGGTCCTAAAGGACTTATGCCGAACCCGAAAGCAGGAACGGTTACTATGGATACCGCAAGAGCCGTAAACGAGGCTAAAGCAGGTAAGATAGAGTACCGTCTTGACAAGACGAACATCATTCACTGTCCGATAGGAAAGGCTTCCTTCGGAACGGAGAAACTCGGTGAGAACTTCGTTACTTTGATGGGAGCAATCATAAAGGCAAAACCGGCAGCAGCAAAAGGTCAGTATATAAAGAGCTGCACGGTAGCGTCCACCATGGGCCCCGGCATCAAAGTCAACAGCGCAAAGCTCGGCTGATTTTTGAAATAATTGAAATTCCCCTTTGTAAAAGCTGATATGCACCCCAAAAGTTAGACAAACTTTTGGAGGTGCATATTTTTATGGCAAAAAAGGGGCAAACATTCAAAAATTACTCATCAGAATTCAAAATATCTGTTATAATGGATATGCGAGAACATCATTTGAGTTACAAAGAAACGGTACGAAAGTATTGGGAAGGTAGTAGTGGAAAAGAGGGAAACTACGTAAAACAAATTCAACTGTGGGAACGCATATACTTAGAAGAAGGAGCCGCAGGTCTAATGAAAGAGAGACGTGGCAAAGCTAGTCCTGCAAGTGGAACAAGGAAAGGCAGACCACCTAAACTTGATAAAAAGGTCGAGGAAGACTTAATAGCCGAAAACCAACGGTTGCGAATGGAGATCGAATACGATAAATTGTCAAGCTAAGTGCAACAAGAATTAAGAAAAAGTTCAAACAAAT
>CAMETB010000152.1 GCA_945936265.1 uncultured Clostridia bacterium | reverse complement strand
GGTGGTTTCATGTGAAAAATATGCCCGGCTCTCATGTTGTCATGCAGAGCGCAGACGGGGAGCCCTCTGAGCGTGATTTTACCGAGGCGGCAGAGGTTGCGGCATTTTATTCAAAGGCAGAGGGCAACAATATAGCGGTTGACTATACGAAGATCAAAAACGTAAAAAAGCCATCGTCCGCAAAGCCGGGGTTCGTTATTTACACGTCAAACTGGACCGCATACGTCACGCCGGATGAGGAAAAGATCAAAAAAATGCAATTAAAGTAAGCCGCCATTTGCGTTAACCGCAAAAATACACTTTAAAAGCATAAAAATCCCGACACGTGTCGGGATTTTTTGTGTTGGTAGCCTTTCAAAGTGCGTTTTATAAAAAACTATCTTCCGAGCTTGCCTCTGCCGTCAAGGAGCGACATTATTATCTGCGCCGTCTGTGCACGGTTGAGTGTGGAATTCGGATTTATTTTTCCGTCGCTCTTTTCTATTATTCCGAGCTCGTTAAGCGACACAAGGTCGCTCTTTGCCCATTCGGGAATATCTTTTTCATCTTCAAAAATTGATGCTGAAGATTTGCTTTTTGCTCCTATTATACTGTTTATCATAACCGCCGCCTCCGCCACGGTTACCTCGTCTTTCGGATTGAAATATAAGCCGTCTGTTTTTGACGTGCCTTTAACCATTCCGAGAACGAACGCACTCTCCGCGTATCCCTTGTATTCTGGAGAAATTTTTTCGTCATCGGCAAAGCGTGTCTTTTCAAGAACTGGTACGTTCTTTGCTCCGAGAGCGTCCATTATAAGCGCAACAAATTCTTCTTTTGTTATTTTTTCATCCGGATTAAACGATATTGTTCCGTCCTTATTTACCGTATAATCCATAAACTTTCCGTCAGTGACTATGAGGGCTGCGTTTAACGCTTTATTTCCGTCCATATCGGAAAATACGAGCGTGGTTTTAAGTTTTTGTATCTTTATGTTTACCGTACATGTCTCGGAATAGTTGCCGTAGGAATCGCGTACTCTGTAAGAAAATGCGTCTTTACCTTTTGCGCCGTCGTATGGCGTGTATTTGTAATCTCCGGTTTTTTGGTTGGAAATCTGAACAATACCCTTTTTGGGATATGAAACTATTTCAAATCTGAGTTCGTCACCCTCGGGGTCATAGCCGTTCAGTGAGCCAAACACGGAAATGTTTTTCTGCGTCCATGTCTCTATACTTGCCCCGTTTGCTCCGACAGGAGAGAAATTTACGCTCTTTATCGTCTTTAATGAGCATTTTATATTGTAAGCAGAGTCATTTACTGAGAATAGGAAACTTGATACCGCCTCATCCGTTCCCGACGGAACAAATTTAAGCGACGAAAGATCGTCACGGTATATAACCTGATTTTCAACTACATATAAATTGCCCAGCATAAGTTTTCCCGTGCTTTTTTCGGGAAGGGCGGCAACGGTTATTGATTTTACTGTTATACCCGTGGAGGCATCGAAGTCCGACTTGTCAAAGCCTATCTCGCCATTGTATACTATTCCCGTTTTTATCATTTCATTTTCCTCAGCCAGAACGTCAAGCGCAGGCGATAATTTATCACTCGCACTTATACAGAGGCAGAGCGCAAAGGTGAGTACTATGGCGAACAAAATAAATTTTTTCATATCTTATCTCCATTTCTGTATTATGTCTTGCGCCGAATTAAAATCCTTTTTCTATAAAGCCGTAAATATTATTGTATGTCACAATTTTTAACCGGTGCAATCTCTTTCAGTACAATATATTTTGAGATCAAGTAAAAAATGCTTTTAATTCTTAATATTTGAAAAAAGAGCGGGGATGAGGAAGTTTCGGGCATATATGCCGGATATTCCCGCTTGCACAAAAAGGGGGGAGGTATATATAATAATAAAGTAAGAGGTGATGGTGTGGAGATAATAAAGATAGGGGACGACGCGCTTAAAATAATGCTTGACGCAGAGGAAGCCCTCACATACGGTCTCGACTCCGAGGATATTTACGGTGATGATGAGGAAACTCTTAAAATATTTCAGAAGATTTTTGATGTTGCGAAGGAGAAAATAGGGCTTGAGTTTGGCTCGGGCAGAGTCCTGGTACAGATGTATCAGTCAAAGGACGGAGGATGTGAAATATTTATCAGCCGTTTGGAGGTGGGCAGTACGTATAAGGACAGGGTTATTCCCGTTGAGAATAAAAGGAGCAAAGGTGCAATATCTCCGTCGCTCTATCGATTTGAAAATCTTGAAAATCTTCTCTCCGTAAGCGCACGAATGGAGAACATAGGATATATGGGCAGGAGCAGTGTGTATCACGACTCAAAAAAAGGCGAGTATTACCTTGTTCTTGACGATATATATCCGAAAGAATTAAAATATGCGTTTATAGCAGAATACGCGAAACAAATGAAGAGTGGCGCTATTGCCTACATAAAAGAGCATTGCGAATGTATATGCAGAAAAAACGGTGTAAAAATTTTGTCAAAACTATTGTAAACGGATATGAAAAGTGATAGAATCATAAAAAACAATTCGGAGCAGAAATGGATCTTTCGTATTTTTATTCAACTGTTCTTTCGCTACTTGTTTTGCTCACCGTCGGATTTATCGGCGGTAAGACTAAAATTCTCGGTGACGGAAGCCTTAAAAGTATATCAACCCTTACCTTGAAAATTGCCCAGCCGTTTATGATAGTAGGCGCTATGATAAATGTGGAATTCAGCGCGGAGCGGCTTAAGAAGGGGCTTCTCGTAATAGTTGTGGGGCTGGCGGTTCATGTCGTGATAGCCGCTATTGCCCATTTTTCTGTATTCAGGTATAAGGATCAGGACGAAAAAAAGGTGGCGGAATTTGCCGCCATATTCGCAAATTGCGGCTTTGTCGGATTTCCGATAATAGAATCTTTTCTCGGTGCGGAAGGACTGTTTTACGCAGGCTTTTACATCATATCGTTCAATATATTTATATGGTCATGGGGAATAGTGATTTTCGGCAGAGGAAGAGACGACATAAAAATAAACGCAAGGACAATGCTCCTGAACTACGGCACTCTGCCCTCGATTATCGGAATAATTCTTTACATAACAAGGCTGCCCATTCCCGGCTTTTTGGCAAACGCCACTTCGACATTAGGCGGGCTTTGCACACCGCTTGCAATGCTTGTTACGGGGGCACTGATAGCGAACACAAACCTAAAGGAATTTTTCCTGAATCTGAAAACTTATTATATCTGCCTTGTAAAACTTATTGTTATGCCGGCAGTAGTTG
>CAMETB010000151.1 GCA_945936265.1 uncultured Clostridia bacterium | reverse complement strand
CACTCAATACCGACGGTGTTTCAAATGCCTGCTGTGAGTTTGACGTGAATACCCTTAAACCGACATACCGTCTTATAACCGGTGCGCCCGGAAAATCAAACGCCTTCCTTATATCGCAAAAACTCGGCGTTTCAAAAGATATAATAGACCGGGCAAACGAGCTCATCTCCGACGATACAAGGAGCTTTGAAGCAGTTATAGAGAAACTCGAGGAATCCCGTATCGCTCTTGAAAAGGAAAGGGCGGAAGCAGAAAAGTCGAGAAAAGAATTTGAGACTTTCAGGGCAGATAAGGAAAAGGAACTTAATGAAAAGGTAGGAAAAGCCGAAGAAGAAAGCGACGCCATGATGAAAAAAGCGCGGGAGATGATAACAGGCGCAAGAGCAAGCGCCGAATTTGTCTTTGCCGAACTTGACAAACTGCGCCGCGAAAAAGACTCGGACAACTTTTCAAAGAATTATGCCGACGCAAAAAAATCACTCCGTGCAAAACTTCAGAAGGACGACGATATATTCAATCCCGTTGAGCAAGCGGACGAGAATTACGTCTTGCCAAGACCTCTTGTAAAAGGCGACAGGGTGCTTTTACGCAATCTCGGAACAGAGGGAGAACTCCTCTCCGACCCGGACAAAAACGGCAACGTAACGGTCGCTTCGGGCTCTGTGCGGACTAAAACGAATATAAGCAATCTTATCCTTGCGGACGGTAATAGCAAGGATAGCTCCGCAAAGACGAAGGCGACACCGGCGGGAAAAAGAAATATAGCAACGAAAGAGTTTTCACCGTCGCTTGACGTCAGAGGGCGCAATGTTGAAGAGGCGTGGACGGAAATAGACAAATATCTTGACGAGGCGATTTTATTCGGCGTAAAGAGTGTAACTATAGTTCACGGTAAAGGCACAGGCGCTCTGAGAAAAGGGCTATGGGAGTTTTTCAGGACAGACCCGAGAATAAGAAAATACAGGAACGGAGAGTACGGCGAGGGAGATTTCGGCGTTACCGTAATAGAACTGAAGCAGTAAAATCAAAAACTGATGTAATGTTGTAAAAAAGGCTTGAAAAATTTCTTTTTAGTTGCTATAATATCTTAGGCGTGACACCATTATATAAAATTACTTTGACGATTTACCGAAAGGAAATACTGTTATGGCTGAAATGAAAATGCTTGCCATAGATCTTGGCGCATCAAGCGGAAGAGGAATTGTGGGAACTTTTGACGGGAAGAAACTTTCCGTAAGAGAAAATCACAGATTCCCGAATGAACCCGTAAATACCTGCGGAAATTTCTGCTGGGATATATTGAGAATATTTCACGAAATAAAGGCGTCCATATCAAAGTGCGCGCTTTCCGATGATAAGGATATAAAAAGCATAGGCATTGACACCTGGGGAGTTGATTACGGCTTTATCGATAAAAACGGCTCTCTTATGGCAAATCCATATCACTACAGGGATTTGCGCACCGATGAAATTCAGCCGTACGCTTTTTCAAAGGTACCTTTTGATGAGATATACAAGGCAACCGGAATACAAACGATGAATTTTAACACTCTTTATCAGCTTGTTGCAGATCTGAGAGACAGAAAATATATCGTTGACAATGCGGATAAACTCCTTTTTATTCCGGACTTGCTTAATTATTTTCTGACAGGTAATAAGTTTAACGAATATACGATTGCTTCTACGGGAGCATTGCTTGATGCAAGGAAAAGGGAGTTTGTAACAGAACTCCTTAAGAAATTCGGCATAAGAAAAGATCTTTTCTGTGAACTCGTTATGCCGGGGCATCGTGTAGGAAAACTGACCGAAGCATTGAAGTCCGAGGTAGGCAATATAAATGCCGATGTTGTAAATGTCGCCTCTCACGATACGGCAAGCGCAGTTATCGCCGTACCCGCAAAGCGAGGCGAGGATTTTGTATATATAAGCAGCGGCACCTGGTCGCTTATGGGAGTTGAAAGTCCCGAACCTATTATAAATGACCGCTCGGCCTCATTTAATTTTACTAACGAGGGTGGAGCCGAAAGAACAATAAGGTTCTTAAAAAACATAATGGGCTTGTGGCTTGAGCAGGAGTCAAGAAGGCAGTGGAAGAGAGAAGGGCTTGAAATATCCTTTGACGAACTTACCGAAAAAGCGCTTGAATCAAAGCCGTTTGCCTGCTTTATAAATCCCAATGACGATTTATTCTCACCGCAGGGCGATATGCCGGGGAGAATAAGAGAGTATTGCAAAAAAACGGGACAGCATGTGCCGGAAACAATAGGAGAGGTTGTAAGATGCATCTTTGAGAGCCTTGTTCTTTGTTACAGGCAGACTATTGACTCAATCGAGAGCATGACGGGCAAAAAGTATTCCTCCATAAATATAGTGGGCGGAGGAACAAAGGAAAAGATTCTTTGTCAGTACGCAGCTGACGCATGCAACCGCGTTGTATACGCAGGGCCTGTCGAGGCAACGGCGATAGGAAATATTGCTATGCAGGCAATATCCGCAGGAGAAATCAAGGATGTTGCAGAGGCAAGAGAAATAATAAGAGATTCGTTTGAAGTAAAGGTTTACGAGCCGCATCATACAGATGACTGGGACGAAGCATATCAAAGATATCTTGACATTTGTTCTGCAAAGTGAAATAAGAGGACGTTTTATGATAAATCTCGAAAAAGAAATCCGCGAGCAACCGGTCATACTTGCTTCCTTAAAGGAAAAAAACAAGAAAGTTTTAGATGATTTGATAAGGGAACTGAAAAGCAAGGGCGTTGATAATATTTACCTCGTTGCAAGGGGAACATCCGACCATGCCTGCGTTTACGCTCAGTATCTTTTCGGCATAGTTATGGGTATGCCTTGCAATCTCGGAACTCCGTCAATTTTTACGCAGTACGGCAAAACGATAAATTTCAGTAACTCGCTTGTTATCGGCGTTTCGCAGTCCGGCAAAGCGGCTGATGTAACCGATGTGCTCAAAGCGGCAAACAAGCAGGGAATGACGACGCTTTCAATAACAAACAATGAGGATTCGATAGTCGCCGGAACCTCAAAATATCACCTTTTCTGCAACGCAGGAGAGGAAAAGAGCATTGCGGCAACTAAAACATTCACCTCGCAACTTTATCTTCTGTCTCTTCTTTGTGCAGAGTGGAGCGGGGATGATAAGCTCATGAAAGCACTCGACATTCTTCCGTCGCAGTTTGAGGATGCACTTGAATATCTGCCACTTGAGGCTCAGGGCGCAGCTGAAAAAATACTTGAATATAGCGAAGCGGTCGTACTCGGCAG
>CAMETB010000150.1 GCA_945936265.1 uncultured Clostridia bacterium | reverse complement strand
ATGAAGAGGTTGTAAACGGAGTGTGCGAGAGATGCGGCAGCGAGGTTATCCACAAGGTAAAGAGCGAGTGGATGCTTAAAATAACCGCATATGCCGACAGACTGATTGACGACCTTAAAGATCTTGACTTCCTTGAGAGAATAAAAACGCAGGAGATAAACTGGATAGGCAGGAGCGAGGGCGCCGAGGTCACATTCGGCACTACCGAAAACGACGACGTCGTAGTCTATACGACAAGACCCGATACGCTCTTCGGCGTTACTTATATGGTTATGTCTCCGGAACATCCGCTTATCGAGAAGTGGAAGGACAAGATAAAGAATTACGACGAAGTCCTTAAATACAAGGAAGAAGCGGCGAAAAAATCCGACTTTGAAAGAACAGAACTTGTAAAAGAAAAGACGGGTGTGCGCCTTGACGGAATAAAAGCAATAAATCCGGTAAACAACAAGGAAATACCTGTATTTATATCGGATTATGTTCTTGCAACGTACGGAACGGGCGCTATAATGGCAGTACCCGCTCACGATGAGCGTGACTGGGAATTTGCAAAAGTATTCGGTCTGCCGATAATAGAGGTTGTATCGGGCGGCAACGTTGAAGAAGCCGCATTTACCGATGTTGCAACGGGAAAACTGTGCAATTCGGGATTCCTTGACGGACTTGAGGTTGCCGACGCCAAAAAAGCCATCATTAAATGGCTTGAAGACAATAAAAAGGGGCATCCAAAGGTAAATTACAAACTTCGTGACTGGGTATTTTCGCGTCAGAGGTATTGGGGAGAACCCGTGCCTATGATATGGTGCGAAAAATGCGGTTGGGTACCCGTACCCGAAGAAGATTTGCCCGTAAATCTGCCCGATGTAGAGCATTATGAGCCTACCGACACGGGAGAATCTCCGCTTGCAAAGATAGACAGTTTCGTAAATACAACCTGTCCGCGCTGCAAAGGACCCGCAAAGCGTGAGACGGATACGATGCCGCAATGGGCAGGCTCGTCATGGTATTTCCTTCGTTATTGCGATCCGCATAACAAAAACGAACTTGCTTCAAAGGAAGCGCTCGACTACTGGATGCCTGTCGATTGGTACAACGGCGGTATGGAGCATGTAACTCTGCACCTTCTGTATTCGCGTTTCTGGGCAAAGTTCCTTTACGATATGGATATAATAAAGTGCAAGGAGCCCTATAAAAAGAGAACCGCACACGGCATGATACTCGGTGAAAACGGCGAAAAAATGTCAAAATCGAGGGGAAATGTGGTAAATCCCGATGATGTTATTGCAGAATACGGTGCCGATACTCTCCGTCTTTACGAGATGTTTATAGGAGACTTTGAAAAGGCGGCTCCGTGGAACCCGGCAAGCATAAGAGGATGCAAGAGATTTCTCGACCGTGTTGCCGCACTTTCCGAAACAGCAAGCGGCAAAGGAGTCACAAAAGAGCTTGAAGGCTCGCTTCACAAACTTATAAAGAAAGTAACGAACGACATAGACGATATGAAGTTCAATACCGCCATTGCCGCAATGATGTCCTTTATAAACGAGGTTTACGATCTTGGCAGAATAACGGTTGACGAATATGAAACACTGCTTATACTGCTCAATCCTTTCGCTCCTCATATGACTGAGGAGTTATGGCACGAACTCGGGCATGATAACTTCCTTTCGCTTGACAAATGGCCGACTTACGACGAGAGCAAAACTCTCGACGATACAGTCGAGATAGCCGTTCAGGTAAACGGAAAATTCCGCGCTACGATTACCGTAAGCAAGGATATATCAAAGGACGACGCGATAAAAACAGCAAAAGAAGACCCAAGAGTTGCGGAGTCCGTAAACGGAAAAACCGTAATAAAAGAGATATTTGTTCCGGGCAAGATAGTCAATATTGTTGTAAAATAAGAAAATTTCAAAAAATCGAAAATTTCTATTGACAAACTGCGCATGCTTATAGTATAATAACTAAAGATTTTAATCTTTTGCAGAGTGAGGGGAGGGATATAGATGGCAGAAATAAGAGTTAAAGAGAACGAAACACTCGACAGTGCGCTTAGAAGATTTAAGCGTCAGTGCGCAAGATCCGGGGTCCTCATGGAGCTCCGCAAGAGAGAGCATTACGAAAAGCCGAGCGTTAAGAGAAAGAAAAAGTCCGAAGCGGCAAGAAAGCGTAAATACAAATAATTGTCTTTCACGGGTTGACCTTATGGTCAGCCCGTCTTTTCGTAAAAAAATACCGTCGCAATTTGCAACGGCTTTTTTTAATCATTAAATTGGTTTTTGTAAGGAAGATTATTTTGTTTATCCTTATCGAGAGATCTTTTTATGAAGTAAATGATTATTGTGCATACGGCGTAAACTATCAGATAGACGCCTATAAGCACTATATATTTGTTGCCCTCTCCGTATCCGCCTATCGATATTGTTATGAGGCAGTATATGACGAATGTAATAACAAAGTAGAGCAGTGCGCCGTATATAAATTTTTTGGGTCTGAACCACACCGTGCAGGCACCGACTGTAAGGGAAAACAGAATTATAAGCAGAATAGAGTATATATTCCAGAAAAGTCCGCTGTTTATCATGTATACAAGCAAATTAAGAAAGAGAGAGACGGGAGTATATACGCAAGCACTCCTTCCGAGCCATTTTATAAATTTACCGCAAGAAAAATCTTTTTTCTTTCTTATAAGAACGGTTATTGCAGATACAAGAAAAGATATGCCGAAGATTGCAAACGCAAAAGCAAGCGTGGGCAGGCGTTTGTCAAGCAAAAACCAGCACAACAGATTTATTAAAGTTGACAAAACGGAATGAACAACGCAGGAAAGAACGGATATTTTTATGATAACTGTTTTTGTTTTATCCATTTTAAGCCTCCGTAAAATTCATAAATAAAATCACTACATAATAATTTAACACAAAATAAAGCGTTTTTCAAGCCGTCTTTGAGATAAATTTAAAATTGCGAAATTTTATTCATCAAAAATGAATATTTTCACTTGACATTGATGCGTAAGAATAATATAATTACTATATATAAATCATTATTGAGGTATTCTATATGCTCGGAAAAAGAAAAGTAAGGAAAAATACAATGGGGCTCCTGTTCGGATACGAGTTCAACTCCGAAAAGGGCGCAGAAGAATATTATAACGACGCATACGACAATTTTTGCTGCGAGGACGACGAGGATGAAAGCGTTAAAAAACTCTTTCTCGGTGTTTGTCGGCACAAAGACGAAATAGATAAAATAGCTAGTGGCATTGGTGGCGTTATTAAATATGAT
>CAMETB010000149.1 GCA_945936265.1 uncultured Clostridia bacterium | reverse complement strand
GTTCGGCATACTTGTTGCAAGCATGCCACTGTCCATTCTTATTCCCGAAGGACCGTCAGTTCCGCACGCTATCGATATTCCGTGAGAGAGAAGTTCGTCGGTGACTCCGCCAAAGCAGCAACCGGTTCCGGCGGTGACTTTGGGGCTGTTCATTCCCTCGCCTCTTACTATGCAGGCAAGTTCTTCATCGTTGAGCTGCGCTATAAACTCGTCCATAGTGTTTTTGCCGTTTCGGACGTCGCCGAGTTTTATACCGCGGTCGCCTGTAAACGCTATCTCCGACGGAATTTCCGCCTCTATTCTGTCTTTTAAGGCATACGTTCTTGTGGGCACCTGCTCATAGGATATTTTCATATCCTTGTCGGGTTTTATTCTGTCAAAAGGAATAACCGGTGCAAGACACTCCCTGCACTTTTTTGTAATCGTTGTTGCTTTTACTGCGTATGTAAATGCTTTTTCGGCACTTCTGACATCAGTGCCGACGTAGATTTTATAATCTCCGGTTTCAAGCACATAGCAACTCTTGTGTCCGCTCGCTCCGGAATCGTCATAGGACGCCATATCAGATATTCTGAAATTTATTTTCAATATATCGCTCGCACCGGGCCTTAATAATTTCGTTTTTGCGAAGCCTATCAGTCTGCGTGACGGGTTGCCGAGAGTACCCTGCGGTGCTTCAAAATAAACCTGTATAACTTCTTTGCCACTGTATTTCCCCGTATTTTTAACGGTCGCCTCAACGTTTATAGTCGATTTTTTTGCCGACACGTGTACGGATTTAGCAAATTTCGTATAAGATAATCCGTATCCGAACGGGTACATCACCTTATCCTTGGCAAACGTTTCAAAATAGCGGTACCCGACATATATGTCCTCTTTGTAAACATTTCTTTCGGCATCACCGAAATTCGCAGTTGACGGATAGTCATCTATTGAGTACGCTATCGTGTCGGCAAGTTTCCCGCAAGGGGTAACTTTGCCGGTAAGAACATCTGCCGCGGCGTCTCCTCCGCACATCCCTCCCTGCCATACATATAAAACAGCGCCGACATTGTATTTCTCAACCCATTTCATATCAATAACATTACCGACATTTAACACGACGCAGACTTTACGGAAGGCGGAACACACTTTCTTTATCATTTCTTCCTCTTTTGCGGAAAGAAGATAACTACCCTCTGTAGCACTGTTGTCCTTGTCCTCTCCCGCGGTCCTGCCTATCACTATTATCGCCTTGTCGGACTTTTTTGACGCATCTCTGACAAGTTTGTCGTCAAGTTCCATCTCCTCCTGACACCATGGCTCCTGCGCCCAGCCTTTGCCGTTGTCAAATGGATGTTCCTTTTCCCATGCTTCGTATATCGAGGCAAGTTCCTCGTTTACTTTAACATTTCTGTTTTTGCGTAACGAATCAAGAATATTACTCTTGTATCTTACGTTTACAAGTCCGCCCGAACCCGTTCCGCTTTTGTAATAATCCCTCTGTATTCTGCCGAATACCGACACTGTCTCCCCTTTTTCAAGCGGAAGAACATTCTTTTCGTTCTTAAGAAGGACTATTCCCTCACTTGCGGCTTTTTTCGACATTTTTTCAAGTTCGGGTATCGGCGCTTTCGCAAGACTGCCGAGTTCATACCCCTTAAAAACATTATTTTCGTACTTCATTGTTGATTTGCCCTCCGGTGCTCATTTTTTCATTATTTCAAGCGCACGGCAAACGAGCGCCTTTTTTTCGTTTGGTATTTTTTCTTCGATTACCTCATTCAGCAGGATATTCAGTATTTCACCGAGTTCTTTCCCTTTCGGCACTCCTGCGTCTATAAGATCTGTGCCGTTTACCGCAAGGGATTTTAAATCAAAACATTTTTCGCTCTGTATTTTCCTTGCGATAGCCTCGATTTTTTCAAAATGTTCTTCCGAGTAATAAATCGGATTTTGCGCGGAATTGTCCGCCCTCTGAAGTTTTGTAAGTTCAAAAAACAGATCTGCGCCGAGTTTATTCATCCTTTTTCTTACCGCAATCTCACTCTCCTCGGTCTGAAGGTCGTGGTATTTTACAAGCGTTATAACCCGTGACTTCGTAAAATTGTCGTACCTGTATTCGTTAAGATATTTTCTTACAATCTCTTCACTTATTTTCGGGTGTCCGTAGAAATGCCCGACTCCCGCCTCGTCCTGTGTATAGGAATACACCTTTCCCGTATCGTGAAAAAGTGCTGCAAGTCGCAGTTCCTTAACCGGAGGCACATTTTGTGTTGCAACTGCCGTATGGGTTAAAATATCGTACACATGGTAAGGCGTATTCTGTGAAAATCCGTTCATTTTTATTACCTCGGGAATAATTTTCCCGAGAATTTCATAGTTTTCAAGAATTGCTTTTTTTACATATTTTCCACATACGAATTTATTTATCTCCGCCGCTATGCGCTCGCGGGAGATATTGTCAAGCAAATTGAGATTTTCAATCATCGCCGCCTTTGTTTCTTTTTCTATATCGAAGCCGAGAACGGATGAAAATCTTATACCCCGAAGAATGCGGAGTGCGTCTTCATGAAAACGCTCGGATGGATTGCCTATCGCCCTTATTATTCCTTTTTCAATGTCGCTTTTTCCCGAAAAAGCGTCTACAAGTGTCTCGTTTCCGTCATATGCCAGGGCATTTATCGTAAAATCCCTTCTCTTTAAATCTTCTGTAAGAGAAGTTGTAAAGCTTACGCTTGACGGATGGCGGCTGTCCTTGTATTCTCCGTCGCAACGATATGTTGTTATCTCTACGTTTTCACCGTTGTAAACAAGCGTGAGAGTACCGTGCTTTATGCCCGTTTCCACGACACGCTCCCCGAAAAAAACTTTTTTCATCTCCTCGGGCGTTGCGCTTGTGGTTATATCAAAATCGCTCACGGGTCTTTGCATTATCATATCTCGCACGCAACCGCCGACCGCGTATGCCTCATACCCCGCGCCATGAAGCGTACTTATGGCGAATTTTGCTCCGTCACTTATATCAAAAATCATTTTTCCGTATCTTCCCGACACATTCTTAAAAATTCCTCTTTGTCAATTATCTTAACTCCGAGGGCTTGTGCCTTGGTAAGCTTTGAACCTGCTTCCTCCCCCGCTATTACATAATCGGTTTTTGAAGAGACAGAGGAGGAGACTTTGCCTCCGCGCTCCTTTATCATATCGGAAGCCTCGTCTCTCGTCATATTTTCAAGTGTACCTGTCAGAACAAATGTAAGTCCGGAAAAGCTGTCGTCAACCGTTTTGTTCTGATTTTCCGTCACAACCCCCGCGTTTTTAAGACGCTCTATTATGGCTCTCGTCGTGTCCTTGGCAAGGAAATCACAGACACTTCTCGCCATTATTTCGCCAAAATCGCCTATTTCCGACA
>CAMETB010000148.1 GCA_945936265.1 uncultured Clostridia bacterium | reverse complement strand
ATCGGGTGATTGTGATCGAGAAACCAGAGGCGCGCTTTATCGTCGCTCTCTCTCCAACCGAGATTGCAGGTAGTGCCCATAAGGAGCTTAAAGGGCTTTGAATGGTGTGCGGAATGAAGGAATATCATACCCATACCGCGAAGCACCGCTTCCTTTACCTTCATTGCTATCTCATCGGGAACGTCACCGTGCTTCATATGACCCCACCAGATCATAACGTCCGTGTTTTCGAGGAGTTCGTCGGTGATCCCGCAGTTTTCGTCATCAAGTGTAGCCGTTCTTACGGTTATATCTTCATTTTTGCCGAGAAAATCCGCTATTGCGCCGTGAATGCCCTTCGGATAAATCTTCGCAATTCTTTCCTCGCTCTTTTCGTGCCAGTATTCGTTCCATACAGTTACTCTTATCATTTTAAAAACCTCGTATGTATAATTAGCAACCTCGTTGCCGATAAAATTGTATCATATGCGCCCGCGTAAGTCAAGCAAAAAACGGAAAAATATTGACAAAATGCGATATAAATGATAGTATTTAATCAGGAAAACAAAGGAGAGTGAAACATGGTACATCTCGGTAACGATTGGGATACGGTGCTCGCGGGAGAGTTTGAAAAGCCGTACTACTTAAAAATAAGGGAAACGCTTAAAAAGGAGTATTTTACAAGAACGGTATTTCCGCCGATGAACGATATTTTCAACGCCCTGAAATACACCCCTTACGAAAAGGTAAAGGCGGTTATTCTGGGGCAGGATCCGTATCACGAAAAAGGGCAGGCGCACGGGCTTTCGTTTTCGGTTTGTAAGGGTATTAAAATACCGCCGTCACTCGTCAATATATACAAGGAGTTAAACGACGATATCGGGGTTAAAATACCGGAGCACGGCGACCTTACCTCGTGGGCAAAGCAGGGCGTGCTTCTGTTAAACGCCACGCTCACGGTAAGAGAGGGGTCGGCAAACAGCCACCGCGATATAGGGTGGAGCATCTTTACCGACGACGTAATAAAAGCGCTTGATAAGTCCGATAACCCTATGGTCTTTATCCTCTGGGGAGCAAACGCAAGAGCGAAAAAACAATACATAACCAATAAAAATCACATGATAATAGAGTCCGCTCACCCATCACCGCTCTCCGCCTATAACGGCTTTTTCGGCTCAAAACCTTTTTCAAGAACAAATAATTTCTTAATTTCCAAAGGTGTCGAGCCTATAAACTGGAACAGCATAAACGAATAATGAAAAACCGTCCTGCACGTGTTCGGAATTTGTTTTCGGAACGTACTGTAAGGACGGTTTTTGTCTATAAAAATCATAAGAATTTGTTTATAATTTCTCGCCTGTCTTTTATGGACGTGTGGCGGATTTTTTCACGCAGCGGCAAAATTTCATTTGGGGAAACGGACAGCTCGTCAACACCCATGGCGAGAAAAAGTTCGGTAAGGGAAGTGTCCGCCGCAAGTTCACCGCATATTCCCACCCAAGCCCCGTTTTTGTGGGCGTTGTCAACCGCGATTTTTATCATTCTCAGAATCGCCTTGTGATGAGGGTCGCAAAAGGCGTCGAGTTTCGGGTTTTGTCTGTCTGCCGCAAGGGTATATTGCGTCAAGTCGTTTGTTCCTATGCTGAAAAAATCGACCTCTCTGGCTAAAATATCGCTTATCATAACCGACGCAGGCGTTTCTGTCATAATTCCTGTCTCCGTGTCGGGATTAAATGGAATACCCGCACATGCAAGTTCCGATTTCACCTGCAATATAATCTCTTTTATCTCTGAAATTTCCTCTTCGGATATAATCATAGGAAACATAATGCCGAGGTTGCCGTAAACGGACGCACGATAAAGCGCACGCAGTTGCGTCTTGAAAATGTCCGTGCGCGTTAAACAAATGCGTATTGCACGGTAACCAAGCGCCGGGTTTTCCTCATTGTCAAGATGAAAATAATCTATTTTTTTGTCTGCACCTATGTCAAGCGTTCTCACTATTACTTTTTTGCCCGCCATACACTCAAGCACTTTTTTGTAGCATTGAAACTGCGCTTCCTCTCCGGGATAATCGTCGCTTTCAAGATAGAGAAATTCGCTCCTGAAAAGACCTATCCCACCTGCGTCATTTGCCAGAACCTCGCCAAGATCCGAAAGACCGCCGATATTTGCAAAAAGATTTATTCTTTGCCCATCCTGTGTTACATTCTCTTTGCCTTTAAGGTTTTGCAAAAGTTCCTTTTTCCTTATTTCCTTGTTTTGCCTGATTATCATTTTTTCTCTTATATCGGGCGTGGGGTTTATATACACCGTGCCCGAGGAGCCGTCTATTATAGCTTCCGTACCGTCAAACTCGGGTGGAAGCTCTGTTTCCGTAGCGCAGACGGCAGGTACGCCCATTGTCCTTGCAAGAATAGAGGTGTGCGAGTTTTTAGAGCCCTGTTGCGTACAAAAACCAATAATTTTGTCCTTGTCCAACTGGACTGTTTCTGACGGGGTAAGATCCTTTGCAAAAATAATTGCATTTTCGGGAAAAAGAGTAACTTTAGCGACACTCCCCGAGAGATTTTTTATAAGTCTTGACGATATATCGCAAACGTCGGCGGCACGTTCTTTCATATAATCGTCGTCCATTGAGGAAAACATCTCGGCAAAATTATCCGAGGTTACCGCAACCGCATATTCCGCATTGACATTTTGCGATAATATAAGATTTTCAATCGCTTCCGTATAGTCCTCGTCATCTGTCATCATTGCATGAATTTCAAAAATACGCGCATTTGCCTCACCGACTTCTTTGAGTGCTTTCTCATACAGTTCTTTAAGTTCGGCAAGCGAGCGATCCTTTGCCGAGCGAAATCTCTCGATTTCCGCGCCGACATTTTCTATATGGGCGCGCTTAACGCATGCCTTGTCGTTTCTGTGTATTTTAACAACACCTATTGCAATACCGCCCGACGCGCCTTTTCCGTGCAATACCGTCATACAACCCTCCGCGGTTATAAATTATTCTCAAAGAACGACCTCATCTGTAAAATAGCTTCCTCCTCGTTCTCTCCATCGCACGTAACAGTCACCGTATCGCCTTGTTTTATTCCAAGCCCCATAACTGCAAAAAGCCTCGTTGCATCCGCCGCTTTATTGCCTTTTACGACACTTATGCGGCAATTTGTCGCTTTTGCGGCCTTTACAAGAAGCCCCGCAGGCCTTGCGTGTATACCAAGCTCGTCTTTTATTGTGTATTCAAACTCTCTCATAAAGTTTTCTCCTTTACAGTATTTCGCCGCCGGAGGCAATAACTTTCTTGTACCAGTCGAATGACTTTTTCTTTTTTCTTTCAAAAGTTCCGTGTCCTTCATTGTCCCTGTCAACATAGATAAAGCCGTAGCGCTTGCTCATCTCGCCCGTAGTAAAGGAAACAC
>CAMETB010000147.1 GCA_945936265.1 uncultured Clostridia bacterium | reverse complement strand
TATATAAACCTTTTCAGGTGTTCTGAACCAAAGCATATTCTCTCTCCTTGCCGCAACGGTCTTTATGTTTATAAGATGCTTTACTCCGACATTTTCGGATACCGAGTTACCGCCCCACGAACCGCATCCCAGAGTGAGCGACGGTGCAAGACGGAAGTTATAAATATCGCCGACGCCGCCCTGTGACGACGGGGTATTTATAAGAATACGGCAGGTTCTCATAGTATTCTTGAATTTGTCTATTTTCTCTTTTTCGGTAACTTCATTGAGATATACGGACGAGGTGTGTCCAAGACCGCCGTCCTCAATAAGACGGTAAGCCTTGCCGATTGCTTCATCGAAATCTTTTGCTCTGTACATTGCAAGTACGGGAGAGAGTTTCTCGTGTGCAAATTCCTCGCTTATATCGACGGATTCTACCTCTCCGATAAGTATTTTCGTATCTTTTGCAACGTCAACGCCTGCAAGTTTGGCTATGGTATAAGCACTCTGACCGACGATTTTTGCATTCAATGCGCCGTTTATGATAATGGTCTTTCTTACCTTATCGGTTTCCTCGGGGGTGAGAATATAACAGCCTCTCTTTACAAATTCGTCTTTTACCTTGTCGTATATGCTGTCAAGTACTATGACGGACTGTTCCGACGCGCATATCATACCGTTATCAAATGTCTTTGAATGAATTATCGAGTTGACTGCAAGCAATATATCGGCTGTATCGTCGATAACTGCCGGTGTGTTACCGGCACCTACGCCGAGTGCCGGCTTTCCGCTTGAATAAGCCGCTTTTACCATTCCGGGTCCGCCTGTTGCAAGTATAATGTCTGCCGTGGACATAAGAAGATTGGTAAGTTCAAGGCTCGGCACATCTATCCACGAGATTATATCCTCAGGTGCTCCCGCTTCAACAGCCGCTTCAAGAACAACTTTTGCCGCCTCTATGGTGCTCTTTTTTGCTCTCGGGTGAGGGCTTATCATAATTCCGTTTCTCGTTTTAAGCGCAAGCAAAGTCTTGAATATAGCCGTTGAGGTCGGATTGGTTGTCGGTATAACTGCTGCAATAACTCCTATCGGGCATGCAATTTTCTGCATTCCGCCGGCGGGGTCATCCTCTATAACTCCGCAGGTCTTTTCGTTTCTGTACTTGTTGTAAACAAACTCGGACGCTATGTGGTTCTTTATTACCTTATCTTCGACAACGCCCATTCCGGTCTCTTCAACCGCAAGTTTTGCAAGCGGTATTCTCGCCTTATTTGCGGCGATTGCGGCGGCGGTAAATATCTTATCCACCTGTTCCTGCGTGTAGGTAGCATATTTCTCTTCGGCAGCCTTTACACGCGCAAAGGCTTCGTTAAATGTATCCACGCTGTCAACAATTTTATATTTTTTCATGTTTTTCCCTCCTATTAACTGCGTTTTTACAGTCGGACTCTGAATTTGTTATCATTCTATCACAAAAAGAAACGTTTGTGAAATGCTAAATAAATATATGGGTATGTATCTGAAAGCATAGCGAGAAAAAGTAAATTATGTATATTTATGCCTTTTATCGTCATTAAAAAAGCGATTTTGGCAATCGCATTTTTATTTTTTGTTTATTTTGAACATACAGCATTACTTATTTTGAGTGAAAGAGGCTTATCGGACAATTTTCTGATATGCTTTTTCAGGGCTACCCGTTTCAAGTGCGGTTGCTTATCCCTTCTTTTGCCTTTAAGACATTCGCGATAAACTCTTTATCAAGTTCTGATAGTTTATATCCGTTTCTGTAAATCAGAACATCCTTGTATTTCTTGGAGGCAAAACCGCACTTCTTCTCTATAAGGTTATGCTGCTCAAGCATTTCGTCAGGTATGGGAGATATCCACATAAAAGTATTAGGCACGTTTTCAAGGAGCATATACTGGCTTGCCCTCTCGAAAACATATATCCTTTTATCAACAAATTCCGACATTTCCGCCTTCTTTACGTCTATTATGGGGAGTGACGGAACATACGGGTCGGCGTGAGTTATCTCTATATACTCAGAAAGGTCCTCGGGGGTTATATCGTCCTTGGTTGCAAGCGGGTTGTTTGCCGACATTGCAAGAACATAGGAAAATTCGGTTATCGTTTCGGACACGAGATTTTTCTCGACGAACATTGACTCAAAATACTTTTCAAAAGTCGTCTGATATCTTATAATTCCAAGGTTATATTCACCCTTTATAACATTGTTTATGGTACGCATCGAGTTTGTTTCTTTATAAAATATCTCGGCGGGAGAGGATGTATTTATGCTCCTTGCAAGTTCCGCAAAAGCATATGCAATATACCCTGCCCTCGGAACGCATACGGAAAAATGCTGTTTGTTTGTCTTTCCATTTCTGTATATTTCCTCAACCTCGTCAATCTGTGAAAGAATACGCTTTGCGTACTGCAAAAATTCCTCTCCGTCGGGGGTTGGGGTTATTCCTTTCGAGGTTCGCTCAAATATTTTTATACCCAGCCCGCTTTCAAGCTCCTTTATGGCGCGGCTCAAGTTCGGTTGTCCCATAAAAAGATTTTTTGCCGCTCTGCTTATTGACTTGCTCTTTTCAACCTCAAGAGCATATTTGAGATAAAGTATATTCATAATCTCTCCCCCTCTCTTTTGCGTTTTTTATCAGTCGCAAATTATTTGAGAAATCCGTTTACTATCTGTTCCTCGGCTTCCTTTTCGGTAAGACCGAGAGTCATTAACTTTATAAGCTGTTCGCCGGCTATTTTGCCTATCGCCGCCTCGTGAACAAGGCTTGCGTCAACGTTGTTTGCGGTTATTTCGGGAATTGCGGCAACGGTTGCATTATCCATTATAATGGCGTCGCATTCTGTGTGTCCGTAGCATTTGTTATTACCGTTTATATTCGACGTAAATATCTGGTGCGAATTATTTTTTGCAACGGAACGCGAAACGACGTTGGCTGATGAATTTTCTCCGTCGAGATCAACCGTAAATTCGGTCTTGGCGGTCTGCTCCCCGTGCGTCATTATCTTTTCGTGTATTACTATTTTTGCGTTCTTGGCAAGCTTGGCGTCGGTTTTGCGGAAGGTGGAGTTTATCCCTTTTATCTGGGTAGTTTCCATCTCCATATATCCGCCCTCGTCTATCTCGACGACGGTTGTCGGGTTCATTATATTTTCGCCGTTTCCGTCGCCTTCGCCATAGTGGCGCTCAACATACTTCACCTTTGCATTCTTTGCTATATGAAACGTGTGTATTCCGTCATGCTGAGATGTCTGCTCTCCGCAGTTGTGTATTCCGCAACCTGCGATTATCAGAACGTCCGCGCCCTCGCCGATATAAAAATCGTTATAAACAAGATCGTAAAGTCCTGTTTCGCTTATGATAACGGGAATATGCACACTCTCGTTTTTTGTATATGGCTTTATTATTATGTCAATGCCGGGCTTGTCCTTTTTGGTTACTATATTTATATTGGCGGTCGTATTTCT
>CAMETB010000146.1 GCA_945936265.1 uncultured Clostridia bacterium | reverse complement strand
CTCGGTGCGGTTGGCGTTGCCGACACGCTCAAGGGCGCAATTTCGGAAGCATATGAAAAAGCAGGGAAAATAAAACTCAAAAACGCTTTTTACCGCAAAGACATAGGTAAAAAAGCGCTTATGGCAAAGACGGGGGAATAATATGGTTTACCGTATATACGTTGAGAAAAAACAGGGCCTTGAAAACGAGGCAGACGCACTCCTTTCCGAGATAAAGACGTTTCTCGGAGCAAAGGGAGTTACAAAAATCAGAATAATAAACCGTTATGACGTTGAGAATATCACTCCCGAACTGTTTTCATATGCCGTAAAGACGGTTTTTTCCGAGCCGCAACTCGATAATGTAACCGAAAAACTTGAAAATGACGGCGCGGCAATTTTCGCCGTGGAATATCTGCCGGGGCAGTTTGATCAAAGGGCAGACTCCGCATCGCAGTGCATACAGCTTATCTCGCAGGGAGAGCGACCTTTGGTAAGAAGCGCAAAGGTTTACATACTTTACGGTGATATTTCCGCCGAGGAACTTTCCTCGATAAAAAAATACGTAATAAATCCCGTAGAGGCGAAAGAGGCTTCGCTTGACACCAAGGAAACCCTTAAAGTTTCATACGATATTCCCAAAACCGTAAAAACTCTTGACGGTTTTATTTCGCTTGACAAAAAAGGACTTGAAAACTTCGTAAAATTTTACGGTCTTGCAATGGACGTTGACGATATAGCATTTTGTCAGTCCTACTTTGCAAAAGAGGGCAGAGATCCCACTCTTACCGAGATAAGAATGATAGATACGTACTGGTCTGACCATTGCCGCCATACGACTTTTCTTACCACCGTTGACAGCGTTAAATTCGAGGATGAAATTCTTCAGGCAACCTATGAGGACTATATAAGCACAAGAAAAGAACTCGGAAGAACGAAACCCGTAAATCTTATGGATATAGCCACGCTTGCCGCTAAATATCTTAAAAAGAACGGAAAACTCGATAAACTCGATGAGTCCGAGGAGATAAATGCCTGCACGGTAAAAATAGACGTAACCGTTGACGGAAAGAGCGAGCCGTGGCTTCTTCTTTTCAAAAACGAAACGCACAATCACCCAACGGAGATAGAGCCGTTCGGAGGAGCGGCTACCTGTATCGGCGGAGCAATAAGAGATCCGCTCTCGGGCAGATCCTACGTTTACGGCGCCATGCGTTTAACGGGTGCATCAAACCCCTTAAAACCCGTATCGGAAACGTACGAGGGAAAACTGCCGCAGAGAAAAATAGTCACCACCGCGGCGGCAGGATATTCTTCATACGGAAATCAGATAGGTCTTGCAACAGGTATAGTTGACGAAATATATCACGATGGATACGTTGCAAAACACCTCGAGGTAGGTGCGGTAATTGCCGCCACCCCGAAAGAAAACGTAAGGAGAGAAGTGCCTTGCCCTGGCGATAAAGTCATACTTCTCGGCGGAAGGACGGGCAGAGACGGATGCGGAGGCGCAACAGGCTCATCAAAATCCCATACCTTAAAATCGCTTGAAAGTTGCGGAGCAGAGGTACAGAAGGGAAATGCGCCCGAAGAGAGAAAACTCCAGAGGCTGTTCAGAAATCCCGAGGCTTGCAGGCATATAAAAAGATGTAACGACTTCGGTGCTGGCGGAGTGTCAGTTGCCGTAGGTGAACTTGCAGACGGGCTTTTGATAAATCTGGACGCAGTGCCGAAAAAATATGACGGTCTTGACGGCACGGAACTTGCAATAAGCGAGTCGCAGGAGAGAATGGCGGTCGTCGTCGAAGCAAAGGACGCAGAAGCGTTTCTCCGTCTTGCCGAAAAAGAAAACCTTGAAGCAACCGTCGTTGCCGAGGTTACCGAGGAGCCGAGGCTCAGAATGGTGTGGAACGGCAATACGATAGTCGATATAAGCCGTGAATTTCTCAACTCCAACGGTGCCGAAAAGCATATTGACATAGAGTGCGAAAAAGCCCTCGATTACGGAAAAGATATACCGAAAAACTTTGTAAACGGGGTAAAAGAACTCGTTTCGGATCTTAATATATGCTCGAAAAGAGGTCTTGGCGAGCGTTTTGACAGTACGATAGGAGCAGGCACCGTTCTTATGCCTTACGGCGGTAAATATCAGCGCACCCCCATACAGTCAATGGTTCAGAAAATATCGCTTGAAAAGGGACAGACGGAAGATTGCTCGTTTATGTCGTGGGGATATAACCCGTTTATATCCGAAAAAAGTCCCTTCCATGGCGCGTATCTCGCCGTTTGCGAGTCCGTTTGCAAGCTTATAGCAACGGGAGCAGACTTTAACGACGTATATCTTACGTTCCAGGAGTATTTTGAAAAGCCGATGAAAGACCCGAAGCGCTGGGGCAAGCCTCTTGCCGCATTGCTGGGAGCCTTCAGGGCGCAAAAGGATTTCGGAATAGGCGCAATAGGCGGCAAGGACTCAATGAGCGGTTCTTTTGAAAAACTTGATGTGCCTCCGACGCTTATTTCGTTTGCGGTAACCACGGGCAAGGTGTCCGAGGTTATCTCACCCGAGTTCAAAAAATCGGGCAACTGTGTATTTTTGCTCGAGCCCGAATACGATGAAAATAATCTTCCAAAAGCGGAGTCGCTTATAAAGCTCTTTTCAACCGTAACCAGGCTTATAAGAGAAGGAAAAGCGATATCCTGCTATACTCCGACAATAGGCGGAGTGTGTGAAGCGGTTGTCAAGATGGCAATGGGCAACGGATACGGCTTCAAGTTTGATAATGCGCTTACTATGGATGATATATTCTCGTATAAGTACGGTTCGTTCCTTGTAGAAACGGACGGTAATATAGACGGCGCAAAGTTTGTAGGTACTGTTACGGACAACGGTAAGTTCGAATATTGCGGCGAGTCTGTATCGGCTGATGAAATAAATTCGCTCTATGAAGAAAAACTCGAGAGCGTTTATCCCTGCAACATAAAGTCAAAAGAAGAAAAGCCCGTAACAATTTCATATGAGGCAAAAGAGAAGATAGCCGCACCTCTTGTAAAAATTGCAAAACCGCGAGTTTTAATTCCCGTATTCCCGGGAACAAACTGCGAATACGATTCGGCAAAGGCAGTTGAGAGTGCGGGTGCAGAAGCAAAGATTTTCGTAATAAACAACTTAACCTCGGACGGAATAAAAAAGAGCGCACAGGCTTTTGCCGAGGAGATAAAGAAATCACAGATTATCTTTATTCCCGGCGGATTTTCAGGCGGCGATGAGCCTGACGGATCGGGTAAATTCATAACGGCATTTTTCAGAGGAGAGAGCATAAAGGAAGAAGTAGGAGCGCTCCTTGGCAAAAGGGACGGTCTTATGCTCGGTATATGCAACGGCTTCCAGGCGCTTATAAAACTCGGTCTTTTGCCGTACGGTAAAATAACCGATACCGACGAAAATTCCCCGACGCTTACATTCAATACTATAGCAAGGCATCAGTCCAAAATAGTACGCACAA
>CAMETB010000145.1 GCA_945936265.1 uncultured Clostridia bacterium | reverse complement strand
ATCCGTGCTCTCTGACCTGAACAATAAGCGTGCCGTTTGAAGTTCTCGCGAAGACATGACCTCCGTGATTAAGATGCAATACAATGTCCGACATATCTGCATTATCAAAGCAGTTTCGTTCAAACATTTCAAAAACATCTTCGCCGTCTTCTGTCTTAAAGAGAAAATATCTCTCAAATGTCGCGGCATACCCCTCGATGTAGTACTCACTATCGATAAGTTTTTCTTTTATTTCAGGATTGAGCACAAGCGTTCTGACCTGCGCAAAGGACTTAAATTTTGTTTTCTCTGCCGGTGTCATTTTTTTATTCTCCTTCTTCCAACTTTTGTATCTCCGTATACTCTTTGCGGATATAGTATAGATCCCCGTCTTCGACGTGCGGAAGATTCCATATATCCATGATCATATTTCGGTTGAATATACCTCTATCAAACATTTGTGCGCTGACAGAGAGTTTGTCTGCATTTGTCATATATTGCAGTCGGTTACTGCTCCATACAATGGCGTTTCCTCCGCTTATCATCTGCGGAGTGTAAAACATCGAAGTCATTACCTCTGACAGCTGTATTGCAAAAGGCTCGATTTTCCCCTCGTAGTATGCACTCCAAGCATCTCCGACTGCTTTATTTTCGAGAATGTCAAGATTACAGCCGAAATATTTGAAAGCCCGCTCCTCGATCGTTTTGACCTGTTCGGGGTCAATAATCTGCGCTTGTGACTTAATCTGCTGAACATTGGTGTATGTATTTGGAAAGAGCAGCATTCCGCCGTCTTCGGCGGAAAAATTTTCTTCCGTAAACCGCTTGCGCTCCTCTTTGACGTCCTTGCTTTTAGTGAGGTTCGAAAGCGTTGCCATAAAGCGATACGTCGCCGAGGTCTTTATCCCCTCTGCGATACCTTGATTTTGGGTGTTGATGAGGTCCATTGTCGGTTGGAGAGCTCTGTTGTCTTCGCCTTGATAGTCCGAAGTATATTGATAGTTTGTCAGGATTCCAACGCGCGACAATTCGATTGCAGCCTTTTGTCCTTTTGCGAAGGTGTATCGGAGATACTGCTGCCCTTGTTCGTCTTCAACGATCTCTGTCATCTTTGGTTGTATTGGATAGCAACCAACAGGATTGTCGTACTTGTCAATCAGGGGAATGAGATAACAGGTGTTTGTTGCGTCAAGAATTGTTGCCACTCTGTATATAAACTGCGATGTCGTCATCCACGGATTGACTCTCGGACTTATTATTTTTTCGATCCCGAGGCTGTCTGCACCTGAAAACGATGGAGTAAGTTTTGACGCGTGCCGGGCAAAAGCACCTATACACGCCCTTGTCAATTCCATTTCGTACACACCCCCGTCGAAGGTGGTAAAAACGGGGGTGTATCCGTTAAGCAACTCAAAATACTTAAAGAGTTGCTTTTTTTGTTTTCGTTTTCCGAAAACCATATCAAAAACACTCATTCGTTGTTATCCTCATTTCTTAACCGGTCTCCGATCTGCTCGCTGTGCTTTTGCCTTACCGTCAGCGCGTCAAGTACGGCAGCACAACCGTCAATATGTTTTCGCGACTGTATTTTTGAGATCCTACACTTACGTGTCATCATATTCGAGACTATTGCGGTATTCATAAAATGGGAGACAAGCAAGGGATTTTGCCCGAGCTGAAGAGTTCCGTCCCGAAGAAGCCCCTCGCACTCCCTAATAACAGGTGTTAAGTTGTCTCCCTGAAAAACATCATCCGTGTGAAAACCATAAGTTTGCAGGTCCTTAATGAGGTACTGCGCGGTGTATCTGTCGTAACCTATCATTTGCGGTAGGATCTCGAAGTCCTCCACAAGTCCGACGAACCATTTATAGCAATCCTCATAATCTATGTAATTATCGCCTGACGGCGTCAAAATTCCTCGCTGAACAAACAATTCATATGGTACGCCCTCCGCCTCTTGCAGTTCTTTGATTTTGTTTGCCGGCATAAAAAACTTCGAAAACGTGAACAGTTTTTTGTTCCGCTCGATAATCACGCAGCAACTTGTCAAGTCCGTTGTTTGCGAAAGGTCGATTCCTCCAACGCAGTAAGTCTCGCGAAAGTCTTCAATAGAAAATGTTAACTCGCTTGCTTTTCGAACAACACTTGCGGGTAACCATGCGACGCTGCTGTTAACTTTTATGTTCCCGTACTTACATAGAAATTCATTTTTCTTGCTTAATGATTTTTCCGCGACTATTATTTCATCGCGGTAGTAAGATTCGGGCATAGAAACGCCCATGTTCGGATTGCTTTTTCTCAATTCCTCGATATCGTTCCATTTGTCTTCATCGTCAATTTTGTATATCAGAGGCAAAAAACGGTATTCCCGGTCTTCTTCGCCGTAAAGGAACGCAGTTGAACGCATCATCAGTTCGTCGTAGATACCGTTGTCGATGTATCCGGCTGTCGAAATTGACAGTATAAGGGGCTGACGTCTTGCGCCAAGGGCTGATTTTAGCACTTCATATTGTTTAAGTCCCGCCGCAGCGTTCCACGACGCGATCTCATCACAAATACAGCCATGAGGATTGTATCCGTCAGATTTTTTTTCATTGAAAGCGATTTTTCGGATAATGGCCCCTGAAAAATCAATTTCGATACCTTCTCTTGTTTTTTTTGCGTGAGGGCGAAGTTCTTCCTCCGCCTTTATCATCGCATAACATCCGTCATAAACTATCGCCGCTTGATCAAGTTTAGGTGCGATGCAATATATATCCGCGCCGATTTCACCGTCACAGTATGCCAAATAAAGCGCAATTCCCGAGGCAAGTAAACTCTTTCCGTTTTTTCTTGCAATAACAAGAAAAACTTCTCGAAACCTCCTGTTCCCGAAAGGATCAACAATGCCGAATATCGCGGAAATACAAGCCTTTTGCCATAATTCAAGTTTGAAGAGGTCATTCCGGCCTTTACTGTGGTGACAAAAATTTTCGATAAAGGCAATTGCCTTTTGTGCTTTGTGAAGATTGTAAAAGCATCTGCGGTTGTCAAGATCATCAATTAAGATCTTATATGCCGTTAATATGTCTTCTCCGACGGTTACCGAACCGGAAATTATCGCGTTGTAATACTCGCCGATCGCTCCGTACTTATTCACGGAACATCAATTCTTCAAGTTTGCTCTTTTTCTTTGCCGCAGGGCAGAGTTCGACAAGTTGCTTAACTATCGCGTTAAGGTTTTTAGCCATAGCGTTGTATATTTCCGTTTCCGGAGTTTTCTTAATGCCTTTTTGATTTTCTCCGTTTTGATATGCTTCGGTGTAGCCTTTTTCTGCTATGATTTTTTCAAGTTCTTCGCATGAAACAGTCATAAAAGCAGCTCTTTCGATAAGCGGCTTTATAATTTTTAATTTGTTCGGATCAATTTCCGAAAATACCTTCCGAAGTCTGCTTTTTTCTTTTTTTATCAGACTTTCTTTGTCTTTTTCGCTCATTTTCAGACTACACCCCCTCTCGTCACACCTGCGGAAACTTTCGTACC
>CAMETB010000144.1 GCA_945936265.1 uncultured Clostridia bacterium | reverse complement strand
CCTTATTTGAGATATTCCTCGGCAAGTTTATACATTACAGTGACAAATTCTTTAAGCTCGCCCATCTTGCTCTCTCTGAGATATATTTCGGTATATTTTTTGAGCCATTCTTCAACGTCCTTTATATTGACGCCGAGTTTTTCGCCCGTACTCTTTGACATAAGTATGCCAAGGAGGCACTCCGTTCCCTCGGCAACGTTGAGAAGTGTTTCTCTTGCCTCGTCGTTCTCCCATTTTTGCGACATGAGATAAGGGATAACTTCTTCGCACTCATCGAAGGATTTGTTGAACTTATCGGGATCACAGCATGTGTACATTGTATCGGACGAGAATTTCTCGTTTGAGTATATGGCAAGGGCGTAATACCAATAGCGCGCGTAATGTGACTGTGCACCGGAGAGTTTTTTAACGAGCTTTGTAGCGCCTTTTGAGCCGTAATACAAAAGGTCCATTGCGGAATCGAAGTTACTGTCAGAACAGTTTACGTTCCAAGCCCTGTAAGCGCCGAAGGTTATGCCGTACATGCAAGCGTAAAGCGGCGAAATATGACCGTGGTCGCCCCAGCAGGTGTTAAGAAATCCGATGGCTCCGCTCTCTTTTCCGTACTGCGCCATTTTGGTTATATTGCTATTGGAAATACATATATCCTCAATAAGACTACTCCAGTTGTTTACTCCCGAGCAAACGTAATGAGGTCTTTTGGCGTCACGGAATTTATAAACCATTGTAGGATCTGGATCTTTGTCGTATCTCCAGCTCATAAATATAACGTCGTCGTCAAACTCAGATATAAGTTCGGAATGGTTGCTGATTATATCGCCCCACATCATAGGTGTTTTGCCCTTTGATTTTACGTGGGCTATTATCTTTTTTACAAAATCAACATACAGTCTGCCTTTGTCCTTGCCCTTGTTTTTGCCGTTGCCGAGGTCAAAAGTTTCGTCGCAGCAGATATTGAATTTTTTGCTTGTAAAAAGCGGCGAATACTGATCTATAAGGCTCTTTATAACCTCAATACTCTCGGGGTCGGAGGGATTTATCGTGTGATGCGCCATTCTCTCGTTCCATGCAACGGAGGTTGGTTTATAGTTGTCAAGCTCGCAAAGATGCTTATATTTATCGCTTTGCAAAAGCTCATAAAGATGTCCGAAACAGGAGAGCGACGGAACAAGTTCTATGAAATTCTCATAGCAGTATCTGTCAAGTTCCTTTGTTTCCTCGGCAGTCATATAGCCCGTTCTTTGATATATTCCGTCATACTCCTTGAACTCGAAAACGTGCTCAACGTAGAGTTGAAGCATATTTATCTTGCAGTAAGAAAGCCAATCGACAAGCTTTTTAAGAGTTTCAAGCTTTGGCACTCTGCCCCTTGTTATATCGAAATAAAAGCCTCTTGTTTCATAATCGGGACTGTCCTTTATCTCGTCGGCATCGGAGTAGCCGTTCTTTATTATCTGGCGGAGGGTTTGTACCGCATAAAATGCGCCGCTTTGTCCC
The DNA here is from genome assembly GCA_945936265.1 of uncultured Clostridia bacterium. GTDB lineage: Bacteria > Bacillota > Clostridia > Oscillospirales > CAG-272 > RGIG2000. Next base: position 2,021 of record CAMETB010000144.1, on the reverse strand, counting down.
TCTGCCGTGATTTTTATTCTGCCGTCTGAAAACTCCATTGTATATGCGTCGGGTTTTCCGTTTGTTACGCTTATTGTAACCTCGGTTTTACCCTCGGGTACCTTTTTGCAAAGATTTTTTATTCTTTTATCTATTTCTCCGTCAAAAACAAAGGAGCAACCGTCTATTTTTCTCTTTTTACCTTTTATAAGCTCTTTTACTTCGGGTATGAGTTTCATTTTTTGCCTCACTTTATTATTATTTGCCGTCCTGCGCCTATCAAACCGCTTGATGTTGTTATTTGCATAAGATTCGGAGTTATTTTATATTCCTGCGCGGCGTGTATATGCCCCGCTAAAACGCATATAAAGTGCGAGTCATTCTCTTTTACGAGCCGCACAAACTCAAATGCGTTTTCGGAGTCGCCCTCGCTTCCCATAAGAAAATATGGGTCTAATATTTTGCCCGTTTCGGCACCGAACTCGTACAGATTAAGCGGTGCGTGAAGGACGAGGACGATTTTCTTTCCGCTGTCAATCTCCTCCCTCATTCTATCAAGCTGATAGGGCGTAATTTCTTTTCTTCCGTTATCAACCGTAACAATCTCAAACTCCCCAAAGTCGTAAACGTCAAAGGCGGGATTTTTTATAATATCGGAAAAGCGTGAGTACATATTTCTGAAATTACCGTATTCATCTGTCCATGCGTGATTTCCCGGGCAATAGATAACCGGTATCGGATAGTTTTTTATAAAATTTCGCATATATCTCAGGCTGCTGTCGGTAACACGGTCGATTATATCACCGGAAAAGATGAGCGCATCAGAGCCTACCCTTAAGGCAAAATCCGTAAGAGATTCAAATATTGAGCTTGCCTCTATATCGTATCTTTCGTCGCAAAACTCGCCGAAGCGCTCGGCGTAATCCCTTTTCATACTTGTCCATTGTGCAAGGGAGCGTTCTTTTTCTTTTATATCTACAAGGGAACTTTCTTTATCGACAAAGGACATATGCATATCGCTTATCTGAAAAAACTTGTATTCCTTTTTCAGTCCCGCGTCTATAACGGTTTCTTTAATCTGAAGCAAATCGTCCATATTTCAATCTCTCCTATTTTATTTGTCTATCTTATTATACATTAGCATTTCGGGAGTGTCAACATTTATCTTTTTTTGTCAGCAAAAAAATTTTTTGAGGGAGCTTTTTTCGACATATTTTTCATACGTATGATATTAGAATAAAAGAAAAGGAAGGTGAATAAATTGATAGGAGCGCAAAACATTGAAATAACGTACGAAAATCATATCCTGACGGCAAAAATACTCGGCGATATAGATCACCATTCGGCAAGGAGCGTGCGTGAGAAAATAGACGCTTTGATATTCTCCAAAAGACCGTCAATGGTGGTGCTTGATCTGAGCGCAGTGGAGTTTATGGATTCGTCGGGGCTTGGGCTTATACTTGGCAGGTACACAAACGCAACGGAGGCAGGCGCGGAGTTTTTGATATATAAGCCGACAAGGCGCGTGCGCAAAATACTTGAGCTTGCGGGAATAGAAAGAATAATTCAAATTGAAGGAGATAGCAGAAATGAAGCGTGCTGAAAATCAAATGAAGTTATATCTTCCGTCATTGTCGGTAAACGAGGGAATGGCACGGAGCGCGGTAGCGTCCTTTGTGGCGCAGATAAACCCCACGCTTGAAGAAATTTCGGACATAAAATGCGCCGTTTCAGAGGCGGTGACAAATTCCATAGTACACGGCTACAAGTACGAGAGCGGAATAATTTACATAGGAGTCAAATATTATTCCGACAGGACGGTGGTTATCGAGATAAAGGATAACGGATGCGGAATTGAAAACGTAAAGCAGGCGATGACTCCCCTTTTTACGACCGATACGTCGGGGGAACGAAGCGGAATGGGCTTTGCCGTAATGCAGACCTTTATGGACAAGCTTGACGTGCGTTCACATATCGGTGAGGGTGTCCGTGTCGTTATGACAAAAAAACTCGGATAATATGGATTTTAATAAAAATCAGGA
>CAMETB010000143.1 GCA_945936265.1 uncultured Clostridia bacterium | reverse complement strand
GCTCTTCCGATCCCGGTATCCCCCGACGAAATATTCTGCGAAGAATATTTTGACGCGCACGAAAAAGAACTTGAATATGCAGATTCTCTTTTTGCGGACGAAAAATCATCATTTGTTTTCGAAGATACTATAAGGTATAAACTTACGGGAAAACTGCGCTATCTTAAATCAACCGAGGTATCCGAGCCGGAATGCGACAAGATAATAAATGCCGAAAAATACAAAGTCTATGCGGATACAGGAGCATACAACGGAGATACGGTGCGGAAATATCTCGGCTTATGCCGTAACCTCAGAGAAATATACGCTATGGAGCCTGACAAGCGCAATTTCCGCAAACTTTGCGAATATGCAGAGCAAGAGACCCGTGCAAAAATAAGCACTCTTAATTTTGCCGCAGGAGCGTCTGACGGCATCGCCGAGTTTTCTTCATCGGGCAACCGCAATTCTTCAAAATCTTCAAACGGTTCCTTTGAGCATAAAACGGTAACTGTTGAACAGCGCCGCCCCGATTCCGTCATACCGTATGCGGACTTTATAAAATACGACGTCGAGGGGGCTGAATACGAGGCGCTTTGTGGCTCGGAGCGTCTTATAAAAGAATGTAAGCCCGATCTATTGGTGTCAATGTACCATAAATCCTCGGATATGTATTCCCTGCCGTCCCTCGTTCATGATCTTTTGCCAGACGCGTCATTATATCTTCGCCGCCTTCCCTATATACCGGCGTGGGATCTCAATCTTTATGCGATAAACAAATAAAAATCGTGCGGCTTTGATATGCAAGCCGCACAGTTTTATTTTTTCAACAATATTTCCGACCATCATATCGCCGTTATCCTATTGGAATCGTATATTTCCGTGCTTATACGAGGATCAAGAGAAAGAACTGTTTTTTCAAGCATTCGGCAAACGGGATTTTCCGTAAAATAATGCCCCGCCTCGACTATGTTAAGTCCCATATCGGCAGCGTCCGCTGCGGTATTATAACTTGCTCTGCCCGTAAGGAGCGTATCGACGCCGCACTCTATCGCCCTCGGTATCATATCTTTGCCGTCTCCGCCAACCACGTAAACTTTTGAAACCTCACGAGTACCCGAAAAAAGAACTGTCGGTGCGCCAAGCGCTTTTTTCACTTTTTCGGCAAATGCCGATAATTCTGCTTTGCCGTCAAGAAAGCATATTCTGCCTATCGGTTCTTCGGGATCGGATTCAATATGGGAAAAGCCTACAAGCTCTGCAAGAGTATCATTCACACCGCCCTTTGCGGCGTCAAGGCGTGTATGAAAAGACATAACACCGACTCCGGATTTTATCAGGCGTATGAGTTTGTCCTGCGTATAATTGAGAGGACAAAGAGCCTTCTGAGAATGAAATACAAGCGGATGATGAGAAATAATCGTATCAAAACCGTTTTTGATGGCGTATCCAACCGTATCGGATGTAACATCAAGAGAGATAAGCACCTTTTTAACACTCTTTTTAAGATCGTCGGCGCACATTATTCCGTCATTATCCCAATCGCACGAGAGCGATTTCGGAAAGCGATGGTCAAGTTCAGAGTAAAGTTCATAAAAAGTCATCTTAACTTCTCCAGTTCTTTAAGTTCGTTCTCCAATTCGGAAACATCTCTGCCTCCGAGCCTTTGCCCGTCAATTGCTTTTCGTTTTTTGGCAATTGCCAAATTTAAAAGCTTTTCAAAGAGTTCTCCTCTTTTTCTTATGTTCTCTTTGCCGAGTTCAAGCTCGGCTTCGGTATAGTTTCTCTTTTTACCGTCGTACCGCGCGCATATTACCTGATAAAGTTTCCCGTCCTCTTCGGCGATATTTTCGTCAATTGTCAAAAATCCGTCGGAAAGATAACTGCGCAGTTCTTTTATCGAGGTCATCGGTTGCAATATAAGCCTTATATCCTCATTTTTTACATACTCGGATGCATCTATTATATCGGCTATAAGTTCTCCACCCATGCCGCATATAACTATATCCGTCGGTTTGTATTTCTCTATTCCGCAAAGACCGTCTGCCACACGCACTTCTATTTTGTCTTCAAGCATAAACCTGCGCACATTGTCCCTTGCGCAATTGGCAGGTCCGTCTTTTATATCCGACGCCACAGCCCCTGACGCAATGCCCGATGAGACGAGATATATCGGCAAATACGCGTGATTTGTTCCTATATCTGCAACTACTGCGCCGTCACGCACAAAAGATGCGACGGCGCAGAGCCTCTTACCGAGTGTAAAATTTTTCATTTCTTTTCTTTAAGAAATTTGTTTATTTTTTCGACAAGCAAATCTGCGTCAGTTCCGTGAACGGCGCAGGCATCCTCTATGGACTCGCCTCTTGAATGAGGGCATCCGAGACAATGCATGCCTATCTCAAAGAAAAATTCAGCCGTGTCAATGTCGTAATCGAGCACATCTCCTATAAGCGTTTCTCTTGTAACTTCCATTTTTATATCTCCTTTAAGAATTTTATTTTCCCGCCGAGGTCGGATATTTTACCGACTATATTTTCATATCCCCGGACGATATAATCCACATTGTTTACAGTACTCTTTCCGTAAGCGCCGAGAGACGCCACAATAAGCGCAGCACCGGCTCTTAAATCAGTCGCATCAAGTTCTGCCGCATGCATTTCGGATTTCGAAATAATGACGGAGTTTTTCTCTCTTACTATATCCGCACCCATTTTCTGAAGTTCGGCAACGTAACCGAACCTACCGGGAAAAATCTCTTCGGTAATTCTGCCTCCGCCGTTTGCAAAACACAACATAGCGGCAAACTGTGGATGTAAATCGGTAGGAAAAAGCGGGTACGGCGCTGTAATTACATCCGCCCCGGTTATGTTTCCACCGGATTTTACGATTATCCGTTTCTTGTCGTTCTTTATGTCAAGTCCCATTTTTTCAAATATGTTGCATACATATGAAATGTGTGAAAATTCTGCGCCGACAAGTTCCGCTTCCCCTCCACATACACCGACGCACGCCATATATGTAAGCGATTCTATCATGTCCGGATATATGCGGTATTTTGTGCCGTGGAGCCTTTCCACTCCGTTTACGACTATTTTTGTACCAAGGTGTTTTATCTTTGCACCGCAGGCGTTGAGAAAGTTTATAAGATCAATCACGTGCGGCTCCCTTGCTGTATTCTCTATTACGGTTTCCCCGTCAACGAGAACGGATGCAAGTACTGTATTTATTGTAGCACCTACCGAAATTTTGTCAAGTATTATTTTTGCGCTTTTTAACTTTTTCTTTGCTTTTATCTTTATGAGTCCGTTTTCTTCGGAGCAATCTGCCCCGAGAGACGAAAAACCCTTCAGGTGCTGTTCTATCGGTCTTGCGCCGAAATTGCATCCGCCCGGCATAGGCAGATACGCCTCGCCGAAGCGTGAAAGCAACGAGCCCATAAGATAACTTGACGCTCTCATTTTTGAAACAAGCGGAAAATCCTTTATTTCGCCGCACGCCAAAGAGGTGTCTATTCTTACGGTATGCTCTCCTTCAAAGTCGGCGTAAGCACCCATTCC
>CAMETB010000142.1 GCA_945936265.1 uncultured Clostridia bacterium | reverse complement strand
ATTCGCTTGAAGAGTTGTACGAAAAAAATTTCGGAATGAAAATGCAGAAATATTACAGACCCCCCGAGGGAAAATTAAACGAGGAAAATCTCATATGGGCAAAGGAGCTCGGCTATAAAACGGTGATGTGGTCCTTCGCGTATGCCGACTGGGACAACGGTAGGCAACCGTCAGCGGAAAACGCAATGAGAAAGATACTCGACAATGTGCACAACGGAGAAGTAATGTTACTTCATCCGACATCTTCGACAAATGCCGAAATATTGAAACCGCTTATTCGTGAATTGAAATCGCAGGGCTTCAGATTTGGAACTCTTGATGAACTTTGTGAAAAATAAGATATGAAAAAGTCGATAATTTCGCTAATTCTTGCGGTTTTAATGGCAAGCACAGTATTTTCTGCAAATGTAAAAAAAGAACCTGTATACAACTGTAACAAGAAGAGCACAAACAAAATAGCGATAACCTTTGACGACGGACCTCACCCGAGGCAGACCCCAAAGATACTTGACATTCTTAAAAAATACGATGTAAAAGCTACCTTTTTTGTAATAGGGGTAAATGCAAAAAACTATCCTGAACCTCTTAAACGGGCAATAAGTGAGGGACATGAAATAGGGAATCATACCTATTCTCATAATATTTTAAAATCCATGCCGAGGGCAAAGATTGAAGAAGAGATATTCAACATGGAAAAGCAACTGTGTGAAATATCGTCCTACAAACCGAAACTGATAAGACCTCCGTGCGGGATGTACGGAGAAGCGCTTGTCGATATAGCAAACGAGGAAAACTATAAAATCATTCTCTGGACCATAGATACGCACGATTGGGCACATGCTTCCACTGACAATATAGTAAACAACGTAATGAGTCATATAAAGGGAGGGGACATAATCCTTTTTCACGATTATGTAAGCGGCAAGGATAATACCCCTGAAGCCATAGATATTCTGATACCGAAGCTCAAATCAATGGGATATGAATTTGTTACCGTCAGCGAACTTTTGCGCGATGCCGATTAAGATTAAAATAAACAGCATCGTTTTCTTCCATTGAAAAAGGGCTGTTGCAAATTTCAATTTGCAACAGCCCTTAATTTTAAGGGGATAGGTGGATTTAGGCGAGATGCGTTGCTTTCGCTCCGACAGGCGTACTTTGTACGTCGAGGGGCGAAAACGGCGCAAGAAAAAGTCATTAAAATGAAGAAATTCGTTAGAATTTCAACCTTATTATTTTTTCATTTACTGTTTTTGCAAAAAGCAGGAGGCGGATTTTACACCCACCTCCATTTATTTTGGATAAACCGACTTTTTCGGTGTCGTCAAATGCGACAGCCCCTTTTTTATTCCTCCTCGGTTTGAGGCGCGTCCTCTTTATCGACCATATACTGAAGGATTTTCGGATAGGCCCCGTAAACTCCGGCAAAGTCCGCTATTGAAAGCGTTATCACGAAGGGAAGTATAATTCCTATCGGCGTGATGATAAGAAACAGTGCATAATTAAGCGCCGCCAGAAGCAATGTGCCGCCGAGTACGGCAAAGTTTCTCTTGACGCCGAGTATTACAAAGTACAGTGCGTTTTTGATTATCTGCCCCATTGAGAGATCAAATGTAAAAATCATTATATAAACATACGGGCGCATGAAAAAGTAAACTATCGCCATTGCGACAGTCATAAACAGCATGACCGCATTCATCGTGCTTCACGCATAATTTGAGATAAGAAAGTACAGATTATATCCGAATACGGAGATAAGTATAACATCGATAATGCCGAACAGAAGCGATTGCTTTATGTTTCTCTTTATTATGTAGATAAAGTCTGAAAAAGGGAATACCGCCTCGCCGCTCATGAGGTTCCTGTAAATATACGTCGTACCTACCTTCGTAAAGCCCCAGGTAAATATTATGAGAAGCCCCAGAAGAAAGAAAACTCTGGTGGGGGTGTTTATAACGTTTATCTCGGTGTGCACCCCGTAAATTCCAAGGAGCGCGGAGGTTACGGCATCATCCTGAAAAAGCGAAATTCCGGCAAGCGGCGCCCACGCCTGATAGAGAGGAGCCACGGAGGTTTTACTGAGTATGCCGGAAGAGGCAAGAAGCAGAAATATTATCGGAAAATTGCCGAAAACCATAATGAGATTTGCGCTCATCAATTTGCCGAGCTTTTTCCACATAAGTCTGAAAAAATTTGCAAATGTAGGATTCTCGAGCGCCTTTATGTCGTCCTTTTCGTCAACCTTGCCGTCCCTGTAAAACCAGTCAAATATATTGAATATTTTTCTCTTTTTTTTCGGTGTTTCTTCACCGGTTTCTGTTTCTTTATCGTTCAGTTCTTTCATTTATTCTCCAGTCAGTTCATTTCGGCAAGTTCTTCGGCACGGTCCGCGCATGCCTTCATTGCCTTACATACAATATCCGTGAAATTGTTTTCTTCAAAAACATCAAGCGCTTTCTCCGTAGTCCCGTTAGGTGACTTTACCATCCTTATAAGTTCGTCAAGCGAACGGGAATCGGAAAGTATCATATTTGCCGAGCCGATAATCATTTTGCACACAAGCAAAACGGCGTCGTCGGGGGCAAATCCGAGCTTTTGCGCTCCTGTCAGCATTGATTTTGCGAAGAGATAGACATAAGCCGGAGAGCTTGATGTAAGAGCGGTGAGCGCGCTGAAATCCTTTTCTTCAATTTCCGTCGTGTAACCCGACGAGGAGAAAAGAGAAGAGACAAAATCAAATTCTTCTTCCGTCACGAATCCGTTTTTGCAAAGCGCGGTAACTCCCTGACCTATAAGGAGCGGGGTGTTCGGCATCGCCCGTACCGTTTTTACTTTTCCGAGCTGTCTCTCTATAGATTCTATCGTGATTCCGGCACATATCGATATAAACACTTTTCCCGTGTTGTCAAGTGACGATATTTCCGCAAGAACATCCTTTATATTCTGCGGTTTTACCGAGAAAAATATGTATCCGGCAGACAATGTTGCGTCCTTTGCCGACGACGCTTTTCTGCACGACGGGTCAAACTTCTTGTATTGTTCCTCGTTTTTGTCGAAAAGAATTATATCGGAAGCCGGTACCGTCCCCGATTTTATTATTCCTCCGGCAATGGCAGACGCCATGTTCCCGGCACCTATGAAAGCTATTTTTTTCATTCTGTTTTCCTCCCGGTTATTGCGGGCAAAAGTCCGTTGTTACAGAGTAAGTATAGCACAAACAGAAGTGAATATCAACAAAAAATATAAAAATATTTCTCTTCGGGGTGTTGACTGAGAGGACTTTTTGATATATAATCAAAATCAGTAAAAATTCGGACGGAGAATAAAGATGAAACTTAATTTCATTACCAGACTTTTTTCACACATTCCTCCACTTGAGACCGAAAGGCTGATTTTAAGGGATATGCGGCGCTCGGATGCAAAAGATATGTTCGAGTATTCTTCAAATCCGCAAACGACAAAATTTTTGCTCTGGGACGCTCATGAAAGCATAGAATATACGCGCACTTTCATAAACAGGATAATTTCAAAATACAAGCCCGGAGAA
>CAMETB010000141.1 GCA_945936265.1 uncultured Clostridia bacterium | reverse complement strand
GCCCGAATTTATACTCAACACCTTAAACGGCGGCAAGCGTATGTTCTTGACCGAGCTTGAGCGTCCGCAGATAGCGGAGGGCATGCCCGTGCTCCGTGAAAGCGGCTATCGCGCGTGGGTGAGCATAATGTACGGCTGTAACAATTTCTGCACCTACTGCATAGTTCCTTACGTAAGGGGCAGAGAGCGTTCAAGAAGACCCGAGGACATTCTTGACGAGGTAAAAAAACTCGTTGCCGAGGGCTACCGCGATATAACTCTGCTCGGGCAAAACGTCAACTCATACGGCAAGGACCTTGACGGGACTCCAACGGTTGCCTATCTTGTAAACGAGATAGCCAAAATGGACGGCGATTTCTTAATTCACTTAATGACCAGCCACCCCAAAGACGCTTCAAGCGAGATGATAGACGCAATAACCTCAACGCCCAAAGCCTCGGGAGGGTTTCACCTTCCCTTGCAATCGGGCTCCGACGGGATACTCAAAAGAATGAACCGCAAATACACGACGGAGAAGTATCTTTCGATAATAGATGAATTAAGGGCGAAAAACAAGGATATAGTACTTACAACGGACATTATAGTCGGCTTCCCCGGGGAGAGCGAGGAGGACTTTGAAAAAACGCTTGATATTTTAAGAAAAGTGCGCTTTGATTCGATTTTCTCTTTTATCTTCTCACCGAGAAAAGGAACCCCCGCTTACACTATGGAAAATCAGATTTCCGAGGAAATAAAGCACGAGCGTTTTGACAGGCTAAGCGAGCTTCAGAACTCCATATCGCTCGAAAAAAATCTTTCATATATAGGAAAAACCGTTCGCGTTCTGGTTGACGGCAGGAGCAAAAATAACGAGTGCGCCTACACCTCACGCACAAGCGGAAACAAAATAGTCCATTTTGAATCGGACAAGGATTACACAGGACAGTTTATAAATCTTAAAATCATCCGTGCCGACACTTTTGCTTTGTACGGTGAAATATAAAAACAAAGAAAACAGGAGAAAATACTATGGAAATTATGGAACTTGCAACGAAGCTCGGACAGGCTGTAAAGGCTGATCCCCGTATCGCAAAAATGAACGAGGCAAAGGAAGCATACGATAAGGACTCATCTCTTCAGATGCTCATTTTCGAGTATAACACACAGCAGACCGCACTTGCCGAGGAATACAAGAAAAACCCGATAGACAAAAAGGTTATAGAGGCAATAGAGGGACGTCTTAACGAGATAGTAAACGAAGTCAGCGCAAGCCCCGTATACGTAGCGGCAAGCGAGGCACAGGAAGAAGTAAATAAGCTTATGACCGAAATTTACGCCGAGATAGAATTTCAGATAACGGGAGAGCGCCCCTGCACGCACGACTGCCATTCGTGCGGTTCCGACTGCGGACATCATCACTGATTTTCAATTTTTCCGAAGGAGGTAAAACGGTATGACTTCGATGATGCAACAATACCTCGATATCAAAAATCAATACAAGGATTTTATACTTTTTTACCGTCTCGGAGATTTTTACGAGATGTTCTTTGACGACGCCATAACGGCGTCAAGAGAACTTGAACTTACCCTGACGGGCAGAGACTGCGGAGAGCCCGAGAGGGCGCCGATGTGCGGCGTTCCTTTCCACAGCTGCGAGCCGTACATAGGCAAGCTTATATCTAAAGGCTACAAGGTGGCAATCTGTGAGCAGATGGAGGACCCTGCAACCGCAAAGGGACTTGTAAAGCGCGAGGTTATCCGTGAGATAACGCCCGGCACGGTGGTAGAGAGCAATCTGCTTACCGAAACAAAGAACAATTATCTTGCCGCCGTTTGCATAAAGGGCATGAAAGCGGGAATATGCTTTGCCGATATTTCAACGGGCGAGATAAACGCAACCTCCGTTGAAAACGAGAAAGATAAAATACTGAACGAACTCGGAACTTATTCTCCTAAGGAAGTAATAGTAAGCGGCGCAAAGGAAGACGCCGGGTATATTTACGACTTTGCAAAGACAAGGCTGTGCGCACTTTGCGAGTTCGGTATGGACGATATTTTCGACTATCCGTCATCAAGCCGCGTCGTGTCGTCACAGTTCGGCACGGATTTTCTTGTAAAGTATGAAAACGACGAAACCTTAATATGCGCAATGGGCGCAATACTTGAATACATATTAAAGACGCAGAAAACCGACATTTCCTATATAAATAACCTGACCGTTTACGGCGAGGGACAGTATCTTGAGATGGACCTTAACACAAGGAGAAATCTCGAGCTTTGCGAAACTATGAGGGCAAAGGAGAAAAGGGGAAGTCTTTTCTGGGTGCTTGACAAGACGAAAACCTCAATGGGCGCAAGAATGCTCCGCAACTATGTTGAACATCCGCTCCTTGATGTAAAGAAGATAACCGACCGTCAAAGCGCGGTATCCGAGCTTGTCGGCAACTTCGTTTTAAGAGAAGAAATATCGCATCTTCTCACAAACGTTTTGGACCTTGAAAGGCTTATGACAAAAGTCGTTTACGGTACCGCAAACGGCAAGGACCTTCGCGCGGTGGCGTCAACGGTTGCGGTAATACCCGATATAAAAAATCTGCTTTCTGACGCAAAATCGTCGGAGCTCTCAACGATACGTGACGAGATGGACGATCTTTCCGATATATATTCAGCAATAGATGATATGCTTGTCGAAACTCCGCCTTTTTCAACAAGAGAGGGCGGTATGATAAAGAACGGTTACAGCGATGATATAGACTATTTAAGGGGCGTTATGACCGACGGCAAAGGGTGGATCTCCAAAATCGAGGAAACCGAGCGCGAAAAAACGGGTATAAAAACTCTTAAAATAGGCTATAACCGCGTTTTCGGTTACTATATAGAGGTGACAAAATCGCTCGTTTCCCAAGTGCCCGAAAGGTACATAAGAAAGCAGACGCTTTCAAACTGCGAAAGATACATAACCGACGAACTTAAAAATATGGAGGCTACCGTCCTCGGCGCAAGCGATAAAGTCTGCACTCTTGAGTACGATATGTTCGTAGGCTTGAGAAACAAGGTAGCCGATAACTTAAAGAGAGTACAAAAAAGCGCAAACATGCTTGCCAAACTCGACGTCTACGTTTCACTTGCCGAGGTGGCAATGAAGAATAACTACGTATGCCCCGAGGTCGATTACAGCGACGTAATAGACATAAAGGACGGGCGCCACCCCGTCGTCGAGCAGTTTGTAAAGGACAGTTATTTTGTGCCTAACGATACCTACCTTAACACAACCTCAAACCGCTTAATGCTCATAACGGGACCCAATATGGCGGGTAAATCCACGTATATGCGTCAGAGCGCGCTTATAGTCGTTATGGCGCAGATAGGCTCTTTCGTTCCCGCAAGGGAAGCGAGAATAGGAGTTGTGGATAAGCTCTTTACCCGTGTCGGCGCGTCTGACGATTTAGCGTCGGGACAGTCAACCTTTATGCTCGAGATGAGCGAGGTTGCCTATATCCTTGCAAACGCAACAAAGCGCAGCTTTATAATATACGACGAGATCGGCAGAGGTACGAGTACCTTTGACGGAATGAGCATAGCAAAAGCGATAGCGGAATATACCGCGTCAAAGAAGCTTGGTG
>CAMETB010000140.1 GCA_945936265.1 uncultured Clostridia bacterium | reverse complement strand
CGGGTTCAATTTGCACGACCCGTATAGTTGCCGGAATAGGAGTTCCTCAGATCTCGGCGGTATTTGACGCTTACTGCGTTGCAAAAGAATACGGAATACCCGTTATTGCCGACGGCGGCATTAAGTACAGCGGAGATATTACAAAGGCAATAGCCGCAGGCGCTGATGTCATAATGGTCGGTTCTCTGTTTGCAGGATGCGAGGAGAGCCCCGGAGAGAGCGAAATTTATCAAGGAAGACGTTTCAAGGTTTATCGCGGTATGGGTTCGCTTGCATCTATGGAAAAAGGCTCGAAAGATCGTTACTTCCAGGAGGGCAACAAGAAACTTGTTCCCGAAGGCGTTGAGGGTCGTGTTCCCTATAAGGGACCGCTTTCCGACACGGTATTCCAGTTGATGGGCGGGCTCCGCTCCGGTATGGGATATTGCGGAACGCAGACAATACCCGAGCTCAAAGAAAAAGGACGCTTTATAAGAATTTCAAATGCAGGTCTTAAGGAATCTCACCCTCATGACATAAACATAACAAAAGAAGCGCCCAATTACAGCACGCAAATAGGCTGATAGTATTATCAGAATGAGTCGCCTCGGAAACGAGGCGGCTTTTTTGAAAAATAGATTTTCTTTTTTGATTTTTGCTATTGACTTATATTTTTTTATGGTATAAAATAAAAAGTGATTATATTTATTTCAACGGAAAGGATGCCTCGATGTTCAAAAACTTTAAGAAGAACGACAAATATCTGACTGTCTCGATTTATGCTTTTGCCGTAGTTGCCGCACTTGCCGTAATTATTCTTGTATTTGTGAATCTCGGCAAAATAAACGATTTTCTCGGTCAGTTTGCCACTGCAATGTCGGCATTTATATACGGCTTCGGTATAGCGTATATATGTAACCCGATATATAAAAAATTCAGTAAACACGTTTTTAAGTTTGTCGAGAGGAAAAAACCGATGCCGAGGCTCAGAAAAGCCCTCTCGCTCGTCGCAACGTATATAGTTTTCATAGGTGCGATAGCGCTCGCATTTATAGCGATAATTCCGCAGATAGCAAGGAACGTAACCACCCTTGCCGAGAACATAAAATCGTATGCATCGAGTTTTCAGGACTGGGCCACCGATGTTCTTAATAAGCTTCAAAATATATTTCCATCCATTCAACCGGATCAGATAGTGGAACATATAAAAGAGATGTTCGTCGGAGACGGAGCATTTTCAATACAGGGAATTTTCGATTATTTGCGCCAACACATAATAAATTTTGCAACAACTGCGGTAAGCCAGGTATTTTATGTAATAGTTGCTTTCATCCTTTCCGTTTACTTCCTGATTTACAAGGATTCTATAATAGCAAGGATAAAAAGGATACTATGTGCAATCTTTAAAAAGGAACATTACGAAAGCATTATAGACTTTGCAAGATATACCGACAGAACATTCGGCAGATACATTCTCGGTGCCGTATGTGATTCTATTCTTGTAGGATTTGTTGTCTTTGTGATTCTTACAATAGTCAGGATTCCGTTTGCTCCCCTTATCGGCGTTATAGTGGGCATTACCAACGTAATTCCCTTCTTCGGTCCTTTTATGGGTGCAATTCCTTCCGGTCTTATAATACTCATTGCAGGCAGACCTTACCAGGTGCTTGTATTCGCACTTATAATAGTCATAGTACAGCAAATAGACGGAAATCTGATAGCGCCTCACATTCTCGGTGCATCAACGGGACTTACGCCTATCGGAGTTATCGCAGCCGTAACGGCATGCTCACACCTTTTCGGATTTGTCGGAATGCTCATCGGAGTTCCGCTGTGTGCGGTTATAGCCTCACTTATCTCCAAAAAAATAGACAAAAAGCTCAAAAAGAAAAAGTTGCCGTCCGACGTCGGATATTTCTCTGCCCCCGATGTTTTCAAAGACGAAAAATTTATCAAAGCGCAACATGAGATAGAGGCGCAGACACGCATAGAGCGTATGGAAACGATAGAAAAAATCAAAAGCGAGAACGCTCTCGTTGAGAACGCAATAAATGAAGTTGAGGAAAAAATCATAAGTGAAAAACTGCAGAAATCCGATTCTTCGAACATCAGAAATACAAATAAATAACGGTTTGCGGCGCAACTTGATTCAAGTTGCGCCGTTTGTCTGCTTTTTCATGTTTTTCTTCTCCCGTAAATAATATTGCCGTTTCAGTCAATAATATATTTACAATTCTTTTATCAGGGAGATTAAAATGAGTTTGAAAATAAAATCCGTAAAATCAAGAGAAATAATAGATTCAAGAGGAAATCCTACGCTTGAAACAACTGTCGTTATGTCCGACGGCTCGGTAGGGGTCGCATCGGTTCCGTCCGGTGCATCGACGGGCTCCTTTGAGGCTGTTGAACTTCGCGACGGCAACAAGAAAAGATATGACGGAAAAGGCGTTTGCAAAGCGGTTGCCAATGTAAATGAAATTATAGGTCCGGAGATTATAAAATCTTCTTCGGTCAGCGTAAGATGCATAGACAAAAAAATGATTGCCCTCGACGGAACGAAAAACAAGTCAAAACTCGGAGCAAACGCAATTTTATCCGTATCGCTCGCTCTGGCAAAGGCTAACGCGTCGGCACATTCCATGCAACTTTACAGATATCTGGGTGGTATTTACGGTACCGGGCTGCCTGTGCCGATGATGAATATATTAAACGGCGGTGCGCACGCTTCAAACAACCTAGATATCCAGGAGTTTATGATAGTGCCGACGGGTTTCTCCTCTTTTTCCGAGGCACTTATGGCAGGGTGCGAAATATACCACACGCTCAAAAATATACTGAAAAAGAACGGCTTATCGACAGGTGTTGGCGACGAGGGAGGTTTTGCGCCAGATCTTGAGGCAAACGAGGACGCCATAAAACTGATAATCGACGCCATAAAGACTGCAGGATACGATACAAAACATGTAAAAATTGCTCTTGATGTAGCGGCAAGCGAATGGTGGCGCGGCGGAGGAAAATATGTTCTGCCGAAAGCAAGAAAAAACTACAATTCCGAAGAGCTTATAAAGCAATGGATAGAACTGACTGACAAATATCCGATAATATCGATAGAAGATCCGCTCGGAGAGGAAGATTATTCGGGCTGGAGCAAACTTACGGAAGTACTCGGCGGCAAAGTAATGCTTGTAGGAGACGATTTATTTGTTACCAACTCCGAGAGATTAAAAGACGGTCTTAAATATAAAATGGCAAATGCAATTCTCATAAAACCGAACCAGATAGGCTCTCTTACCGAAACTCTCGACGTTATAAGGCTCGCAAAGGAAAACGGATATTCCGTTATAATATCGCACCGCTCGGGAGAAACGGACGACACGACCATTGCCGATATTGCGGTTGCCGTAAACGCAGGATTTATAAAGGCGGGCGCACCATGCAGAACAGACAGGACCGCAAAATACAACAGGCTCCTTAAAATAGAACAGGACCTTAACAAAAAATGCTTTTAAAATATTTTATGCCGGGGCAAGAATTTTTGTATTCTTGCCTTGACTTTTATAATATACTTATGTTATAATGGAAACGGCTTATACCAATACCTTCGGTATTGCGCCGTTTCCATTGACGGCTAACCGGC
>CAMETB010000139.1 GCA_945936265.1 uncultured Clostridia bacterium | reverse complement strand
AATCGTCCGTTATTTTTACCACCGTTGATTCAACGCCTATATCGCACTCTCCACCGTCTATTATGAGCGGAATGATACCGTCCATATCGTCAAAAACGTATTTTGCCGTCGTGGGAGAGGGCTTCCCCGATCTGTTTGCCGACGGAGCGGCAATGGGAACCCCCGAATACTCTATAAGTTTGTGTGCGATGGGATTTACGGGGCATCTTACCGCTACAGAATCAAGACCGGCGGTTACCGAATAAGGTATAACCTCTTTTTTCGGCAAAATTACAGTAAGCGGTCCCGGCATAAACTTCTTTGCAAGCTTATAATAAAGCTCGTTCGTATATGCTATTTTTTCCGCGTCCTCTAACGACGCTATATGTACTATCAAAGGGTTATCGGCAGGGCGACCTTTTGCCCTGAAAATATTCATACAAGCCCCGGCATCGTATGCGTTTGCGCCAAGGCCGTAAACGGTCTCCGTCGGAAATGCGACAAGCCCGCCGTTTTTTATTATGTCCGACGCTTTTTTAAGAATAAAATCGTCGTTTCCCTCTCCTGTTTTCAGAACTTCCGTTTTCATTTTTACTGCCTGCCGTATATTATGAATTATTGCCTTTTAATTTTTCCGCCGCATCGGCGGTTGCAAGTTTATCGAGCATTTCGCCTATATTGCCGTTTAAGAAGGATTCAAGCGAATAGATCGTATATCCTATGCGGTCATCCGTCACACGCCCCTGAGGATAATTATACGTTCTTATTCTCTCGCTCCTGTCGCCCGTGCCGACCTGACTTTTGCGCTCGGAGGCTATTTTATCGTTCATCTCACGCTGCTTTATATCGTAAAGTTTTGCTTTGAGAAGCCTGAAAGCCTTGTCCTTATTTTTGAACTGACTGCGCTCGTCCTGGCACTCAACAACTATGCCCGTCGGCTTATGAATAAGCCTTATTGCAGATTCGGTCTTATTTATATGCTGCCCGCCCGCACCGCTGCTTTTGCATGTTTCCACAGTCACATCTGATGGCGATATTTCTATTTCCACATCCTCGGCTTCGGGCAGTACTGCGACGGTTGCAGTCGAGGTGTGTATTCTGCCCTGCGTTTCCGTCTCGGGTACACGCTGTACCCTATGGACTCCGCTCTCGAATTTGAAGCGTGAATATGCCCCGTCACCCGAGATCATAAATGTTATCTCCTTGTATCCGCCGAGGCCCGTTTCATTGAAGTTCATAAGTTCGGTTTTATAGCCCGAGGCATCGGCGTACATTGTGTACATACGGTAAAGGACGGAAGCAAAAAGCGCCGCCTCCTCGCCGCCCGCACCGGCTCTTATCTCGATAATTACGTTTTTATCGTCGTTCGGGTCCTTGGGTATAAGAAGTATTTTGAGTTGCTCCTCAACGGTAATTAGCGCTTCCTTGCACTCCTTGTATTCGGAAAGCGCCATGTCGTAAAGTTCTCCGCTCTCCTCCTCCATAAGCGCCTTCGCACCCTCCATATCGGACAGAAGTTTCTTATACTCGCGGTATTTTTCAATGACCGGCGTCAGATTTTTGTATTCTTTCATTGCCTTTGCAAAGGCTTCCTTATCCGACGCGGTTTCGGGGGCGGAAAGAGATTTCTCTATTTCAAGATATCTGTTTTCCGCCTCTTTGAGTCTTTCAAACATTTTTGTTCCTTACTGCTTCTTTACGAGGTGTATCGCAAAGCCGCATATTTCGTCTTTAAGGTATATGATTTTAAGGTTGCCTTTATCGTCGTAGCCTGCGCTCTGTTCGATAAATCCAATGCCCATACGCTCAAGATAAGCCTTTGCCCTGTCGGGGAAATTGGTGGCTATGGCTATATGACCGTTTTTTCCATAGAAAGGCGTGTGCATAAACTCGAAATCCGTACCGCAAAATGTCGATTTATTCCCCTCTTTATATTCAAACCCGAAAAGGTGAGAAACGAGCTTTGCCGCAGAGGTTGCCTCATCCTTGTTCTCACAGTTTATTCCGACGTGAACAAGTTTGAAGCCGAGCATTTTCATAACGGCGCTTCTCGTAAGTGCGGTTATCTCGTCGAACTTGCCCGCTTCTATAAGAGAATCCTTTACCATAAAGCTTCCGCCGCAGGCAATTATCTTGTTAAACGAGAGATAAGAGAGCATATTGTCCTCGTTAATACCGCCCGTCGGCATAAATTTTATATTACCGTACGGTGCGCTCATCGACTTTATCATATTTATTCCGCCAGCCGCTTCCGCAGGGAAGAATTTTACGGCTTTAAGACCGAGCTCCATTGCCGCCTCGACCTCGCTTGGAGTAGCGCAACCCGGAAGAACCGGAACGCCCTTTTCAATGCAATGCTTTACAACCCTCGGATTAAATCCCGGTGAAACTATAAATTTTGCGCCTGCCGCGCAAGCCTCGTCTGCCTGCTCGGGTGTGAGAACCGTACCTGCACCCACAAGCATATCAGGGAGCGCCTTGGTCACAAGTTCAATAGCTTCCTTTGCGCAAGCGGTACGGAAAGTTATCTCCGCGCAGTTAAGACCGCCCGCCGCAAGTGCTTTTGCAAGCGGAACAGCCTTTTCTTTATCAGTTATCTTTATTACCGGCACAAGACCGTAATCGTGAAGTTGTTCAAAAATATCTTTCATATCTCTGTCCTTTTAATATGCTTTTCCCTTCGTGCGTGGGCACGAAGGGATGATTTTATTGTCGGTTTACTCTTTTTTATTATCTGAAGAATGCGCAGATTGCCTTATGGGTCTGATACAGGTCGTTTTTCGATATTACCTCGAGAGGTGCGTGCATTGAGAGTACCGGCACGCCGAGATCGACGGTATTTATGTTGTGATTTGCTATATACATAGCGACCGTTCCTCCGCCGCCTACGTCAACCTTGCCGAGTTCAGCCGTCTGCCATACGACTTTAGCGTCGTCAAATATTTTTCTTATGCGTGCAACATATTCTGCGCTTGCGTCGTTTGTTGAGCTCTTTCCTCTTGCTCCCGTATATTTATTCATAACGACGCCGCAGTTTACTATCGCGCTGTTTCTCTTTTCAAATACGTCGGAATACATAGGATCGTACCCTGCGCTGACATCTGCGGAGAGGCATATGGAGTTTGCTTTTACAACTCTGAAATTACCGCCCAGAGCATTTGCTATTTCCTCGATAACGTCGGAGATAAGATCGCACTGCATACCGGTTACACCCTCGGAGCCTATTTCCTCTTTATCGGCAAGAACGCACATAAGGGTGTGCTTGCTGTCCTTACTGTCGAGTATTGCGGTAACGGACGGATATGCGCATACTCTGTCATCGTGACCGTAAGCGGCAATAAAGGTGCGGTCAAGACCGAGATCTCTCGGTTTGCCTGCGGGAGTTGCCACAAGCTCGGCGCTTACAAAGTCGTTTTCGGTAATGCCGTATTTCTCGTTAAGTATTTTGAGCATATTGAGTTTTACATTGTCGTCATTGCCCTCACCTATCGGCTCGGAGCCTATAAGAAGGTTAAGTCCCTCTCCCGCAAAAGCCTTTTCAAGCGGCTTTTGTGCCTGCTCTGCGGCAAGGTGCGGCAAAAGATCCGTTATGCAGAATATCGGGTCTCCCTCGTCCTCGCCTATTACCACATCAACGGTTTCACCGTTCGTTTTGCTCA
>CAMETB010000138.1 GCA_945936265.1 uncultured Clostridia bacterium | reverse complement strand
GCCCTCTCTTTATAACCCTTGACAAAATAGTGACATCTATGTTTCCGCCGGAGAGCAGACATACAGTCTTTTTGCCTTCGAGGTCAAGTTTACCGAACATTGCCGCCGCAACGGGTACTGCACCCGCGCCCTCGGTGACGAGTTTGTGCTGTTCCATAAGAGCGAGAATTGCAGCAGATATTTCATCGTCGCTTACCGTGACTATTTTATCAACATACTTTTTGCATATTTCATATGTAAGATTACCGGGTTTCTTTACCGCTATTCCATCCGCTATCGTTGATACGGAGGGAAGTTCCTCTATCTCTCCGTCTTCAAGCGATTTCAGCATTGACGGCGCACCCGTTGCCTGTACTCCGTATACTTTAACCGACGGTTTCAAGGTCTTTAAGGTATATGCAATTCCCGATATGAGTCCGCCGCCGCCTATCGGAACTATTACTGCGTCAAGATCCGGTACCTGATCAATAAGTTCGAGCGCTATGGTGCCCTGACCGGCGATTACGTCCTCGTCGTCAAAAGGATGAATAAACGTGTAGCCCTTTTCATCCCTTAAACTTATTGCCTTTTTGTATGCGTCGTCGTAAACTCCCTCGACAAGACATACCTCGGCGCCGTAACTTTTCGTCGCCTCAACCTTGGAAATGGGCGCTCCGTCGGGGAGGCATATAACCGCTTTTATACCGTTTTTCTGTGCGGAGAGCGCAACGCCCTGCGCGTGATTTCCTGCCGAGCAGGCTATAACCCCCCTTTTCTTTTCCTCATCGGTAAGGCGGGACATTTTGTAGTACGAGCCTCTTACCTTGAATGAGCCGGTTATCTGCAAATTTTCTGTTTTCAGATAAAGTTGCAATCCCTTTTTGAGTTTCGGCGCATAAATTACGTCGGTTTTACGCACCACGTCTTTCAGAACGTAACTTGCGCGGTAAACATTATCGAGTGTAAGCATTTTGTTTTTCCCCTTTATTTATCGGATACTTCCGTTTTTTCCTGCATAAGACTTTCTATGAATTGCTCGGCGCACCGGGCGGAGCGGTAACCTCTTTTAAGAGCAAACGCCTCGGCACGTGTCTCTAATTCCGCCTCGGATTTTTCTATTCCGTTTTTCTTTGCAAGGTCACTTACGATTTTAAGATACAGCTTTTTGTCAGGCTTATAGAAAGATACCGTAAGCCCGAATCTTTCCGAAAGTGAGAGCGCCTCCTGAACGGTGTCGTTTCTGTGCACGTCATCACCGTCGCGGTCCGAAAAGGTTTCCCTTACTATGTGCCGCCTGTTGCTCGTTGCATATATCACGGCGTTTTCCGCCTTGCAGGTTGCGGAGCCTTCAAGCGCCGCTTTTAGCATATTAAAATTATCGTCGCTCTTTTCAAAAGAGAGATCGTCTATGAAAATTATAAATTTCAGAGGATTGCCGCTTATTTTATCCATCACTTCGGGCAAAAGGAAAAGTTGATCCTTCCTTAACTCTATTAAGCGAACGCCGTCTTTGTAAAATGCGTTGGCTACGGCTTTTACCGTCGATGATTTGCCCGTGCCCGCGTCGCCGTACAAAAGGACGTTTGCGGCGGGATATCCGTCAACAAAAGATTTTGTGTTGTTTATAACCTCTCCGCGCTCTGCCTCGTATCCTATAAAGTCGTCAAGAGATATCTTGTCCGCCTCACAAATAGGCTCTGCTTCTCCGCTTTTCGATATACGGAACATAGGATTTGAGGAAAATATGCCGTATCCGTACGAAGAAATATTTTCAAGACGCTCTTTATATTCTCTTGAAATATCGACACTCCCCGAGTCAAAATCGGCAATTGCGATTTCTGCGCCTATATCGGACTTAAAATCTTCAGGTGTAAGAGAAGCAAATTCCGAAAAGATTTCAAGCTCTCTTTTAACAGACGCAACTATTTTTTCGTTCAGCGCCTTTTTCTGCGCTATGCTCTTTACATATATGTTTTCGTCTTCAAAAACATCTCCTGCGACTATTCTTGAAAGGTCCGCGCCGCCATCGTATATCAAAGATACAAAAGCGGAATAGTTGCGTATCTTTTCTTCATCGGTTGCTCTTTCTTTCATATATCTGAAAAACGACTTGAAAATCGGCTTTTCGAGCACCTTTTCAAAAACGCTCACCGACACAAGTTTTACGTATATGTCTTTCAGTCTGTACTCCGACATGTTTTTCACCTCTGCTGGTCTTTTTGCCGACACGTATCGGCTATTTTTATATTTTTTGTATTTCTTCTATTATTTTATCCGTCATTTCATCGGTTCCGAGCGGATCTTCCCCGTGTGCTATATCTGCGGTGCGCCACCCTGCGTAAAGCACCCTGTCAACGGCGTTTACTATACACTCCGACTCCTTTTTTAACGAAAACGAATATAGGAGCATCATAGCCGCCGAGAGTATCGTGGCTATCGGGTTTGCTATGTTTTTGCCTGCGATATCCGGTGCGGAGCCATGAATAGGCTCGTAAAGTCCTCTCTTTGTTTCGCCAAGAGACGCGGAGGGAAGCATACCTATCGAGCCCGTTATCTGAGACGCCTCGTCGGAGAGTATATCGCCGAACATATTGGATGTTACTATTACGTCAAATTGTGACGGATTCCTTACAAGCTGCATAGCGGCATTATCCACAAGCATATCCGAACACTCAACGTCGGGATAGTTCTTTGCCATTTCGTGTACGGTCTTTCTCCAGAGCCTTGACGTTTCAAGAACGTTTGCTTTATCTATACTTGTCAGTTTGCCTCTGCGCACCTTGGCGGTTTCAAAAGCAACCTTTGCTATGCGCTCTATTTCCATAAGACTGTAAGATTCAGTATCGTACGCTTCATAGCCGTACTTACCCTCTCTTGCTCCGCGCTCTCCGAAATAAATTCCTCCCGTAAGTTCCCTTACTATCATTATATCGAAGCCTTTTTCAACTATATCCTCTCTTAAAGGGCTGTCACTTTTAAGCGCAGGATAGAGTTTTGCGGGTCTTAAATTCGTAAAAAGCCCCATCTTTTCTCTTATTCCGAGCAGAGCTTTCTCGGGTCTGCAATTACCCGAAAGGTTATCCCACTTCGGTCCTCCGACGGCACCCAGAAGTACCGAATCGGAAGCGAGACAACCGTTCACGGTTTCTTCGGGGAGCGGTTCGCCGTAGTTATCTATTGCGTATCCTCCTATTGCATAAGGCGTAAACTCAAACACGTGCCCGTACTTTTTGCCGATTTCTTCGAGCACTCTTACCGCACTGTTCACAATTTCAGGTCCTATGCCGTCGCCTTTCAGAAGTCCTATTTTGTATTTCATAAAAATCTCCGTTCCGGTAAATTACTTTATATCGCCCTTTTTGACGGACTCTACAAGTCCGCCGTTTGCTATTATTTTTTGTATAAACTCGGGAAACGGTTGTACCTTGAACTGTTTTCCGTTCGTTTTGTCGTAAATTATGCCGCCGTCGAGATCCGCCTCGACGGTATCGCCGTTTTCTATTGCGCCCGCCGCCTCGGGACACTCGACTATGGCTAGCCCTATGTTTATAGAATTGCGGTAAAATATCCTTGCAAAACTTTTCGCTATGACAAGCGATATTCCGCTTTCTTTTATTGCAATGGGTGCGTGTTCTCTTGACGAGCCGCAACCGAAGTTGTTGCCCGCCACCATTATATCGCCCGCTTTTACTTTATTTTTGAAGTCCTTGTCGATATCCTTCATACAGTGAGAG
>CAMETB010000137.1 GCA_945936265.1 uncultured Clostridia bacterium | reverse complement strand
TGGCATATCTTAATTGCTTCCTCTTCTTTTTGCTTGTTTGCTTCGTTTGTATTTATATCGCCCGGAGTTGCTATTCTTATAACCGGACGCAAAGGCGGAACTATTTCGCTTTGCGAAACAAATTTATTTGTGCAGGCAACTTTGCCGAATTCGAGACCGCGTGCGGTTTCAACTATGACAAAATCAGAAGACTTTGCCGTATTTCCGTTTGCGGCAAAATAATAAGTTTTTCCGCCGTCCTTGAAACGTACGCCTATTATTTCGGTTTTTTCATCGCCGCTGTTTTGATTTATATTTTCGTCAGACATTTGTTTTTTCCTTCCTTTTAAATAAGAGAAATAAGGGTGCTGATTACCGATGCGTTTGCATTTATGTCATATATCGCTTTTTCTGTAGCATCATAAAGCGATGTCAGTTTTTTGATATTGAATTTCGAAGAAAGAGACAATGCTTCATCTCTTGATGAAAAAAAGCAAAGATTTGCGCGCTTGTCTTTTTTAAGGATAATAAGATCTCTTAAAGCAGTAAGCACCGAAAGAAGCATTTCTGCCGCGTCTTCACGAGGAAAAGACGCCAGCGAAGCGATAAAAGAATACCCATCGGCATCCGGCGCAAGAATAGATTTTGTGAATTTAAGAGCTTTTCTTCTTTTTTCAATGAGGATATCGGCATTCTTTTGGTCTGCCATATCGAGAACATATCCGAGTGAACCGCCGGAACAAAGGATTATTTCCTTTAATTTATCATCAGGCAAATCTTTTGCAATATCGGAATTTCTTACGTATTCAAATATTGTTTTTTCATCAAGCGGTTCGGTACGCAATATCTGTGCGCGTGAACGTATTGTCTCGAGCAATGCGTTTGCGTCAGTGCAAAGGAGAAAGAATACAACGTTTTCAGGCGGTTCTTCAAGCGATATAAGCAGAGCATTCTGCGCCTTTACGGTCATCTTCTGGACGTCGTTAAGAATATATACCTTGTAGTCGCATTCTGTTGATGTCTCATAAAGCGTTTCCTTGATCTTCCTTATGTCATCAACCTTAAAAGCATCTGAAAACTTCACATCCGCACAGTTGTCGGAAAGTATTTTACGGCATGTATCGCATACTCCGCACGGAATCTTTTCTTTGTTTCTGCACATAATTGCCGCAGCGGCAAGGCGTGCGACGGTATGCTTACCGGTACCTTTTTTACCCTCTATTATATACGCGTGGAGAAATTTAGATGACGCTATCTCCGACCCAAGAGATTTTTTAATATTTTCATTACCTATAAGCGAGCCGAAAATTTCCATAATTCCTCCGTCGTGATTTTATAAAAGCGAACCTTTAACGAATATATTATACCAAATCGGAGTTAATATGTCAAACATTTTATAATATTTTATAATAATGAAGGGAAAATCAGCTTATCGTCGGAAAAATTCAGGAAGGAGATTTGTTTTTTATACAATAAATAAAAAAATGAATAATTTTTGAAAAAACTCTTGTATATTGAAAAGAAATAGTATAAAATATATGATTGGTAGGGAATGAACGTTTCCATACACAAAACAAAAATCGGAGGAATTCAAAATGTCAGTTAAAGTTGCAATTAACGGTTTCGGCCGTATCGGACGTCTTGCATTCAGACAGATGTTCGGCGCAGAGGGTTACGACGTAGTAGCCATCAATGATCTTACAAGCCCGAAGATGCTTGCTCATCTTCTTAAGTACGACACAGCACAGGGTAGTTATGTAGCAAAGGGACACACGGTAGAGTACAAGGATTCTGTTCTTGCAGAGGACGGCAAGACCGTTAAAGTTCCCGGTTCCATCACTGTTGACGGAAAAGAAATCACCATTTATGCTTGCCCGAAAGCAGCAGATCTTCCTTGGGGAGAACTTGGAGTAGATGTAGTTCTTGAATGCACAGGTTTCTACTGCTCCAAAGAAAAGTCTATGGCTCACATTCAGGCAGGAGCAAAGAAGGTTGTTATATCCGCTCCCGCAGGAAACGACCTTAAGACCATAGTTTACAATGTAAATAACAACACTCTTACGAAGGACGACCAGATCATATCCGCCGCATCCTGCACGACCAACTGCCTTGCACCTATGGCAAAGGCTCTTAACGATGCATATCCGATACAGAGCGGTATTATGACCACCGTTCACGCATACACAGGCGACCAGATGATTCTTGACGGTCCTCACAGAAAAGGCGATTTGCGCCGCGCCAGTGCAGGAGCACAGAACATCGTTCCTAACTCCCCCGGTGCCGCAAAAGCAATCGGACTTGTTATCCCCGAACTCAACGGCAAGCTTATCGGTTCCGCACAGAGAGTTCCTACCTGCACAGGTTCTACTACGATACTCGTAGCAGTTGTAAAGGGTAAGGATATAACGAAGGAGAGCATCAATGCCGCAATGAAGGCAGCATCGACCGAGTCCTTCGGATACAACACCGACGAGATAGTATCGTCCGACGTTATCGGTATGACCTACGGTTCTCTCTTCGATGCAACTCAGACGATGGTAGCAAAGATAGACGATGATACTTATCAGGTACAGGTAGTTGCATGGTACGACAATGAGAACAGCTACACCAGCCAGATGGTTCGTACTATCAAGTACTTCGCAAGCATATAATAAGTTTTTCCGATATATGTACAATATCCGCCGAGGGCAACTTTGGCGGATATTGATTTTTAACAAAAGACGGTTCGGAGATTATGAACATTTTCAAATACAGACATCTTGCGCTCGGATGCGCCGGCTT
Organism: uncultured Clostridia bacterium; assembly: GCA_945936265.1. Taxonomy (GTDB): domain Bacteria; phylum Bacillota; class Clostridia; order Oscillospirales; family CAG-272; genus RGIG2000. The sequence goes on along the minus strand of CAMETB010000137.1, from coordinate 956 downwards.
TCTTGTGTCGCTTTACGTATCTTATTATCTGAATAACGCTTTAAGGACTGTTTTTGCTGCGGTCCCTTTTTGCGTTCTTGCCGTTTTCGTTGTGATTTATGCGGTAAAGAAGAATGACGTTACCCTTAAACAGATAATAAAATATGCGCCGCTTTGTCTGCTCCTTACCCTTTCTATGATAATTTCGCTTTTTTCATTCGGGGCAAATGAAAGGAATATGTATCTTTGCGACGGAAAAGAACACGAGATAAGCGCAACGGTTGACGATATAATTTACGTGTCATCGTATTCTGAGATTTACATAGTGAATGTAAAAACCGTTGACAAAGAGCCTGAAAGGATGAAACTGCTCCTTTGCTCCGCTAACGATGACGCCGTGGGAGAAGGCAACGCCTCCGTGCTGCCCGATATTTCCGATACGGTTACATCAACTGTAGTCTTTTCAAAGATTGAGGAAAGCTCGTTCGGCTTTGACGAAGCGTCTTACTACAGAGCGAACGGAATAGAATTGTCAGCAGAGTTTTCAGAGTACGTTACGTATCCGAACGAGAAAATGGAATTTCAAAAATTGTTCAAAGGTATAAATAAAGAACTCGATAATCTGCTTGCGAAAAATCTTAATTCGGACACGTATCCCGTAATTTCAGCACTTTTGCTCGGTAACAGGCAAAATCTCGGAGACAGCGTAAAAAGAGATTTCTCACGCCTTGGCATAAGCCATATTCTCGCAATAAGCGGAATGCATTTAACTATTATAGTAACGTTAATAGGCGCAATTCTTTCTCAACTTAAAACAAATAAAGTCCTTAAAACGTTCATAATTCTTTTGTCGGTTGCGTTTTTCGTCTGCCTGACGGGATTTTCGCAGTCCGTCACAAGAGCCGCCGTTATGCTCTTTATCTACTATATCTTTTCTCTTTTCGGAGGAAGGACCGACCCGATAAGCGTACTTTTTG
>CAMETB010000136.1 GCA_945936265.1 uncultured Clostridia bacterium | reverse complement strand
CACAGTTTGAGCTTGTCCGTCTTATATCGGGCTTTTACAGAAATATAATGGTTGTCGGCGATGACGACCAGAGTATTTATAAGTTCCGAGGTGCGACGATAGAGAACATACTTAACTTTGACGAAACCTATCCCGACGCGGCTATAATAAAGCTCGAGCAAAATTACCGTTCCACCTCGAATATCTTAAACGCCGCTAACTCCCTTATTTGCAGAAACTTTCATAAGCACCCGAAAAAGCTTTGGTGTATGAGCGAGTCGGGCGATAGGATAACCGTCAAGGAATTAGCGTCGCAAAACGACGAGTCGAGATATATAACCGACGAAATAGAGAGGCTCAAAAACAAGGACAATTTGTCCTACAAGGATTTTGCCGTACTGTACCGCGTAAACGCGCAGTCGCTAAATCTTGAAACTATCTTTGCAAAAAGCGGCATACCGTACAGAATGCTCGGTGCACTGCGCTTTTACGACCGTAAAGAAGTAAAGGATATCATCTCATACCTTTCAATTATAAATAATCCGAGTGACTCGGTAAGGCTCCGCCGTATAGTGAACGAGCCGAAGCGTAAAATAGGCGACGCATCGTTTGATACCGCATCAAAGATAGCCGAGGAGTTAGGAGTCCCCACTCTTGAAATTCTCGGGAAAGCCGCAATATATAACGCAATTCCGAAATCAACCGCGGGGAGCATGATGGCTTTTGCCTCTATGATAAAAGAGCTTACCGAGGAGAAAGAAAAGCTTTCACTTTCCGATTTCGTAAAGAAAGTAATAAGAAATACGGGCTACGAAAATATGCTCATACTCGGCGGCTCCGCGGAAAAAGAGAGGCTTGACAACCTTGACGCTCTTTGCGCGGCGGTAAGAGAATATGAAAACTCCAACGAAGCTCCGACTTTGGCAGGCTTTCTTGAGGAGGTCGCCCTCGTTTCCGACGCGGACAGATACGACGAGAGCGCAGACGCCGTAACTCTTATGACTATCCACAGCGCAAAAGGACTTGAATTTCCCGTCGTATTCATACCGGGTATGGAGGACGGGGTATTCCCGGGTCAGCAGTCAATAAATCAACCCGACGAGCTTGAGGAGGAGCGCAGGCTTGCCTACGTTGCGATAACGAGAGCAAAGAAAAAGCTCATAATCACGCATACGAAGGAGCGTATGCTCTACGGTATGACGCAGAGGAACCCCGTATCACGCTTCGTCAAGGAGATTGACCCAAGATATCTTGATGTACAAAAGGAAAAATCCGTCTTTGCACCGTCTGCAGATTTTAAGAAAACGTATTCCGAAAAATCGTTTTTCCAATACAAAAAGCCAAAAGAAGAAGCAAAAGATATCACCGTATATTCCGCGGGCGACAGAGTAAAGCATACCGTCTTTGGCGAGGGAATGATTTTAAGCGTTACAAAAATGAGCTCCGACTATATGTACGAGATAGCTTTTGATAATGTCGGAACGAAAAAACTTATGGCTACATACGCATCAAAACTTTTGACAAAAATATAAGGAGAAAACTATGAACACAATACCGAGACCCGAACATCCGAATCCGCAATTTGAACGCCGTGACTGGATAAACCTGAACGGAAAATGGGAATTTGAAATCGACACGGGAGTCAGCGGCATAGACAGAGAATTTTTCAAAAGAACGTCGCTCAATTCCGAAATCACCGTGCCTTTCTGCCCCGAGAGCGTCCTTTCGGGAATAGGCAATACCGATTTTCTTAACTCTGTATGGTATCTTAAAAAGTTTAAGCTTCCAAAAGGCACGAAAGGCAAAAGAGTAATACTTCACTTCGGCGCGGTCGATTACGAAAGCTACATTTATATAAATACGGGAAAAGCATTTCATCATATTGGCGGATATGCATCTTTTGAGGTCGATATCACAAAATATCTGAAATACGGCGAGGAAAATATTATCACGGTATGCGCCATCGATAAAAAAGGCTCAAAGGCAAGCGGCAAGCAGAGCGACAAATACGGCTCTTACGGTTGCTTCTATACAAGAACAACGGGTATATGGCAGACCGTCTGGCTTGAGTTCGTGCCGAAAAACTACGTAAAGAAAGTAAAATACTATCCGATGCCGGAGCAGAAATCCCTTTTGATTGAGGCGGAAACTGTCGGAGATGAGGAATTTTTGGCGGAGTGCTCTTATAGGGGCAAAAAAGTCGGCGAGGTAAAGGCACGCTTGCATGAGGGAACAAGCCGTCTTGTCCTTCCTCTTGACGAGCTTCATTTGTGGGAAGAAGGCAAGGGCAGGCTCTACGATCTCGAACTCACTTATGGCAAGGACCACGTAAAAAGCTATTTCGGTATCCGCACCGTCGGATTTGACAAAAAGAATTTCCTTTTGAACTCAAAACCTCTCTTTTTGCGCACCGTTCTCGATCAGGGCTATTATAAAGAAGGAATATATACGGCAAAGGACGATGACGAACTCAAACGCGATATAAAGCTCTCGCTTGACGCAGGCTTCAATGGAGCAAGGCTTCACCAGAAGGTATTCGAACCGAGATTTTTGTATCATTGTGATAAAGCGGGTTATCTCGTTTTCGGTGAGACAGGCAACTGGGGACTTGACGTATCGGATATTTCCTGCCTGCCTGACTTTCTTAATGAGTGGATCGAGGTAATAACCCGTGATTTCAACCATCCGTCCATTGTAGGCTGGTGTCCTCTCAATGAAACGTGGGACTACGAAAACCGTCATCAGAACGACGGTCTTATAAAGAGTATGTACTACGCTACAAAGGCGCAGGACAGCACCCGCCCTTGTATAGGAACAAGCGGTAATTATCAGGTCGTATCTGATATATACGATATTCATGACTACATACAGAAAAAGGACGAGTTTGAGGGTATATATCTTGCAAAAGATATTGATACTATGCTTAAAGAGTACGACAGAACTCACGATTGGGTTTCAAAATATCAGAATTCTTCCGAGTGGAAGGACTACCCGATATTTTTAAGTGAGTACGGCGGTATAAGATGGGATAAAGCGGATGTTGGCGGCTGGGGATACGGAGACGCTCCGAAAACCGAAGAAGAATTTTTTGAAAGATACGAATATCTCACAAAAGCCGCTATAAATTCCCCTTATATCTGCGGATTTTGTTATACCCAACTTTACGACGTAGAGCAAGAGGTAAACGGGCTCTATACTTACGAAAGAGAGCCCAAATTTGATATGAACAAAATAAAGGAAATCAATCAGGAAAAGAGAAAAATAAGATAAATAAGAGAACCGTTCCCGCATTTTACGGGAGCGGTTCAGGGAATGAATTAAGCTAACTTATTTCGTACCCTTGATAGAGTTCTCATAGGACTCGATCATCTTCTTAACCATCTGTCCGCCGATAGAGCCGGCCTGACGAGCGGTAAGATCTCCGTTGTAGCCGTTGTTAAGAGTAACGCCTACTTCGCTTGCAGCTTCCATCTTGAACTTCTCAAGAGCAGCCTTTGCTTCAGGAACTGTAATCTTGCTTGCCATGTTAATAACTCCTGTTCGTTAGAATATCTATATTATCGAGTACACGGTTTTCCGTGTGCTCTGGTATTATTATTTATCGGCTATGAGAAAATATGATTGGTAATTTTTAAAATTTACAAAAGTCACAATTTATTATCATTTGTCAAAAAATCTGAAAAACTTAAAAAAAGCACTTGACAAGAGCAGAAGAGCAATGGTATAATAAAAGCCCACCGAAAAAAGTTAAAAAAACCTCAAAAAAGGGGTTGACAAGCGGGATAGTAAGTGATA
>CAMETB010000135.1 GCA_945936265.1 uncultured Clostridia bacterium | reverse complement strand
AGCAGAAAGTCGCCGAGCATAAACTCGAGATGAAACTGATCGAGGCAGAATATACCTTCGACCTTTCGAAACTCACTTTTTATTTTACAGCCGACGGAAGAATAGATTTCAGAGAGCTTGTAAAAGATCTTGCCTCGACTTTCAGAACGAGAATAGAACTGCGCCAGATCGGTATAAGAGACGAGGCTAAGTTTATGGGCGGGCTCGGAATATGTGGAAGACCGTTTTGCTGTTGCTCCTTCCTGCCCGATTTTTGTCAGGTATCGATAAAGATGGCAAAAGAGCAGAATCTGTCGCTTAACTCATCAAAAATTTCGGGTGCTTGCGGCAGACTTATGTGTTGCCTTAAATTTGAACACGAAACCTATGTGCGTGAAATAAGCCTTACCCCTCCGGTAGATTCTACGGTAAAAACTCCCGACGGCGTCGGAACCGTTACGGAAATAAGCCCTCTTATCGGCATGATAAAAGTAAATATAAACGATACGATAAAATCATATCACCGTGACGACGTAAAAGTTTTATCGTCCCCAAAAGCAAAAAAGCAGGCATCAAAAGACGATGACGACGAGGAAATAATTGAAAAGAAATAAAATTTTAATTTTGTATTGACAAACGATTTTTTTATGATACAATAAGAGAGTAAACAGTTATAACGGAGGTGTATAAAATGGCTTACAAAATTACTGATGAGTGCATTGCTTGCGGCGCTTGCGCAGAGGCTTGCCCCTGTTCCTGCATAACCGAAGGCGACGGCAAATATGTTATTAACGCAGATGAGTGTGTTTCTTGCGGTTCTTGTGCCGCTACATGTCCTGTAGGCGCGCCCGTTGAAGAATAATCTCGTAATACATAGGAACATAAACGGAGTTGCGGTTACGCTGCTCCGTTGTTCTTTATTACAAAGCTTTTTGCGACGGAGGTAAAATGGAACTTAAGGATAGTGAAAGAATAAACGAAATAAACGAAGGTCTTCGTATAATTGAAAGCAAAAAATCACTCACATTCGGCACCGACGCATATCTGCTCAGCGCATACCTGCCAAAAAAGCCGAATGCTGTGGCGGCAGAACTCGGATGTGGAAGCGGAGTCGTTTCATTCCTTGCTCTTACAAAGAAAAAGTGCCGCCACGTGTACGGAATAGAGGTACAAAGTTCAATTTGCGAAATTGCAAAAAGAAATGCGGAGCTGAATTTGCTCGATAAATCATTTACGGCTGTAAACAAGGATTTGAGAGATTGCACCATTGCCGACACTGCGGGAGAGATGGATATTGTCTTTTCAAATCCGCCGTATATGAAAAGTTCTTCCGGTAAGTTAAACGAAAATGAAGAAAAAAATCTCTCACGTCACGAGATATGCGGAGATATAAACGATTTTTGCAAGTGTGCCGCAAGGCTCCTTAAATTCGGCGGAGATTTTTATGCGGTTTACCGTCCCGACAGGCTGGCGGACCTTATATATGCACTCAAATCAAATAAACTTGAGCCCAAAAGCGTAACTTTTATTTATGCAAATTCACACACTCCTCCGTCTCTTTTGCTTATATCTTCAAAGCTCGGAGGAAAGAGCGGAATGGAAATAAGCAAACCGCTTTTCATTTATAAAGACGGAACATCGGAATACACCGAAGAATTTAAAAAGATATATGAAAATTGTGACATAACCATGGAAATAAAAAAGATTTTTCGGTAAAATAAAGCAAAATGCGACACAGGTGCGGCAAAATTGTCAATTTTCACGATTATAAAAATTATACCGTACTGTTAAAAAATAAAATTTGCAAACGGAGACAACGCTATGAGCAGTGTAAAATCACGAAATGTTTCAAGAGAGGATAAAAACGAAATAAAGGGTGGTACGCTCTATCTTGTAGCCACCCCTATAGGAAACCTCTCGGATATAAGCGAAAGAGCGATAAAGACTTTGAGAGAGGTTGATTTTATAGCCGCAGAGGACACAAGAAATACGGGCAGACTTCTATCTTTTTTCGGTATTTCAAAGCCGATGATAAGTTATTTTGAGCACAATAAAAGAGAGCGCGGCGAAATAATTCTCGAAAGGCTTATTAAGGGAGAGAGTTGCGCCCTTGTTACCGACGCGGGAACCCCCGCAATAAGCGACCCGGGTGAAGACCTTGTAAGGCTCTGCGCCGAAAACAATATACCGGTTACATCAGTACCCGGTTGCTCGGCAGTTGTAAACGCTCTTGCTCTCTCGGCTCTGCCTACCGGAAGATTTGCATTTGAAGGATTTTTAAGCACTAACAAGGCTGAGCGCAAAAAGCACCTTGAAAGTGTAAAAAGCGACACTCATACCCTTATTTTTTATGAGGCGCCGCATAAATTGAAGACTACGCTTGCCGATATGCTATGCGTTTTCGGCGACAGAAAAATATCGCTTTGCCGCGAACTTACCAAAATAAACGAGGAGATTATGAGAACTACTCTCTCGGGTGCTTGCGAATACTACTCGACAAATGAGCCGAGGGGCGAATACGTCCTCGTTATTGAGGGAGCGGGTGAAGAGGGAAAAAATGAAAATTTCTTTTCCGATATGACGGTTGCCGAGCATATAGATTACTACGTTTCATCGGGAATGAAAAAGATGGACGCTATAAAAGCGGTTGCAAAAGACAGAGGAGTTGCAAAAAACGAGATTTACAAACAATCATTGAAATGATTTTTCCGTGCGGTTACTCCTTTTACACAAATTGAAAAAGCTTGTCGGTCGGGAATACCGGGGGCATGAGCTTTTCCGGATAGTACGCTTTTGTTTTAATATTTTTTATAAATTTATTGATATTGGCATATTTTTCTGTTACAATATAAAGTGACGGACAAATATGCCTTTTTATTCGGCAAGGAGGGTTTTATGAAACGCATTGCATTCGTCGGAGGTATGGTTTTCAACTCCGACTCCGAAACTTTCGTCCCGTGCAATATTTTATGTGACGACGGTTTTATAACGGATATTACTGACGCGGATGTACCGTACGGATTTGAGACGGTACGGGTTGACGGAAAATATATAATTCCGGGGCTCGTTGACGTACACACGCACGGTATATGCGGATATGACTTCAACTACGCATCCGAGGAGGAAATGTCGAAAATGCTTGCAAATTACGCAAGACACGGGACAACCTCCTTAATGGCTACGCTTGCCTCACAGACAATGTCAAAACTTATGAATTCTATTTTTTCGATAAATCAGATGAGGTTACATTCCAGAAACGGATGTGCGTCGATTCTCGGCGTCCATCTTGAAGGACGATACCTCAATCCGGATATGAGAGGATGCCACTCACCCGAACTTCTTGCAAAGCCGAATCCTGACGAGCTGAACTCGCTTGCATTTGCAATGATGCCGCCACCACTCCATTTTTCCGTTGCCCCGGAACTTGACGGTGCAGACGCATTCATAAGAAAAGCAAAGGAATTCGGCGCAACTGTCGGTATCGCGCATACGTGCTCCACATATGAGCAGGCGGAACATGCGGTCGCAATAGGCGCAACCTCATTTACGCATACTTTCAATGCCATGACAAAAGTGCACCACCGCAACCCGGGATGTGCAATATGCGCGCTTGATTGTGACGACGCATATGCGGAAATAATATGTGACGGTAAACATGTTCATCCTGCCATGGTGAAACTTGCGTACAAATCAAAACCGAGTGATAAACTCGTTCTGGTTACGGACTCTATGGCGGCAACCGCCTCCCCGGACGGAGATTACGAAATTGCCGGCACTAAGGTATATGTAAGAGGAGGGCGTGCGACCGACGCTTCCGGTAATCTTGCTGGAAGCACGCTTACAATGTTCCGCGC
>CAMETB010000134.1 GCA_945936265.1 uncultured Clostridia bacterium | reverse complement strand
ACGCTGTTTCTGACCGCCCGATATCTGCGCGGGTTTTGCATTCTTGTATGCAAGCATACCGACTTTTGAAAGATACTTTTCGGCTCTTTTTTCGGCTTCCTCTTTTGAAAGACCGAGAACCCTTCTTGTTCCTACAGTGCAGTTGCCGAGCACCGTCATATTGTTAAACAGGTTAAAATTCTGAAAAACCATCGTAACTTTTGAGCGGTATTCGGTAAGTTTTATATCTTTGCCGAGAATACTCGTTCCGTGAAAGAGAATATCACCGTCTGTCGGGGTTTCAAGCAGATTGACACAACGGAGCATGGTGCTCTTACCCGAGCCCGAGGAACCTATAACACTTATAACGTCGCCCTGATTTACCGAGAACGAAATATCGTGGAGGACCTCGTTTTCGCCGAAGAATTTTTTGAGATGCGAAACTTCTATAATGCTCATTTCTTATCCTCCACCTTTATTTTTATTTCCGCATCGGGATCAGACTGCGAGCCGCAGATGGTGTAGGTATCTTTGCCGTCAAGCTTTTTCTCAAAGTACCTGAGCAACCTTGAAATCGAGAAGGTGAGGATAAAGTAAAGAACGCAAACAACGAAGTACGTCTGGAATATCTGAAGGTTGAACTTCTTTATTACTCCCGCGTAGTAGTAGAGCTCCGCAACTCCGATAACGTTAAGAACGGACGTATCCTTTATATTTATGATAAATTCATTGCTGACGGAGGGCAAAACATTTCTTATAACCTGAGGAATTACGACGTGGAACATAGTCTGAACGTGCGTCATACCAATGGCTTGCGCACCCTCGAACTGCCCCTTGTCAATAGATATTATACCGCCTCTTATAATCTCAGCCATATACGCACCGGTGTTTATGGACACTATAATTATTCCAGACGGGATAAGTGGCAGAGTGTTTCCTCCGCTTGCGTAAGCGTAGCCCCAATAGATGACCATTGCCTGAACCATCATAGGAGTTCCGCGGAATATCTCTATATAGACGGAGCAGAGAACGTTTGCAATTTTATGGATCCAGTAAAGAACGGGATTTTTTGAAAAAGGCGTTGTGCGCAATATTCCTATGAGCAAACCTATTGCAAGACCTGCAAGAGTACCCACAAGGGCAATCAGCATAGTGTTGCCGACACCCTTTAAGAGTAAGTCCCAGTTGTTTGCTATTATTTTTCCTACATCAGCGAAAAATGACATTGTAAAATTCCCTAACTAAAATTATTTCTTGTAAATTACAACAAGATTTGAGGTGTAGTATATATCCGTAAAGTCGATTTCCTTTGCTCTGTCGGCTGTCGGCGACATACCTGCTACTATTGCGTCATAAGTACCTGCGTCAACGCCGGCAATAAGGCTTTCCCACTTTACTGCGTAAATTTCGAGTTTAAGACCGAGCGCGTTTGCAACATATTTTGCAATCTGAACGTCATAGCCGTTTGCGTAAAGATCTTCCGAGCCCTCGCTGTATATCGGCACTGCGCCGTTGGAGTCATCTTTTTGCGTCCAGTTATAAGGATCGTAAGCACACTCCATAGCAACCTTCAAAGTGCCCGTGGTGGAGGCAGGAGCAGAATTGGAAACTGCAAATTCGGTAATCGTTTCACCTGCGTTTGCTCTTACTATCTGGTCCATAAGAGCGTTTCTCTGATCAGTACTTATCGTTGCTAGAACTTCGTTTATCTGTGCAACGAGAGGCGAACCTTTTTTGCAACCTATCGCTATGGCGACATCGGCGTCGGTTGCGGTAAATCCGGTATCGTTATTTTTGAGGTGAATATAGTCAAGTGTTTTGTCCTTGTAGCAAACCGAGAGGGCAGTAGGCTCCTCGGCGATATATCCGTCAATAGCGCCGGATCTCAATGCGACGAGCATATCGTCAAATTCATTGTAAAGTTCACCCTTTACATTTGCTATCTGGTTTCTTGCTTCCTCGTGGAAAGTTCCGCTCTGCGCAGATATCTTTGCTCCTGCAAGATCGGCAAGCGATTTTGCACCGCTTATGTCAGTTTTTGTGTTGTTTCCGCAGGACGCAAATGCGAGCGTCATACCGAATACCATTGTGAGTGCGAGAATGATACTTAAAATTCTTCTCATTGTTTTTTCTCCTTTGAAAAAAATATTTTTATCAAGGAAGATGTTACTTACAATCACGGAAAAAGAAAAGCCGTGACGGTAAATAACCACCACGACTGACGAAAAAACGTAAATCAGTGATAGCTCTCCACCTAAGTGACAGTACGCAGGATATTATCCGGCATCCCGGCGCATACGCTTTTGCCAAAACGCATAAACCTCGGCGATAAACCCTTTCACACGAAGGTGGCAACCTTTAACCGTGTTACTCTTGAGTACCGCGCCTCTATCTTCTTGATGTGCTTATGGTAGCACACAAAACACCCTTTGTCAATACCTTTTTCGAAAAAAATCAGAAAAATTTTTTCCATCGGAAAGCAGACATCCGATTTTTACGCCAAAAGTTCATGCTGCAATTATATAATGGAAGGAAAAGCCGAAACAGACTTTACAAAACATATATATCCATAACAATTTATTTCTATAATATAAAATATGCACATATGCTCATTTTTAAGTTAAAGTAATGCTCAAGTCGATAAAGCATTGTAGTATAAGGAGTTTCCACTCAAAACAAAGCAGCCGGCACTTTGCCGACTGCTTTAAATATGAATATATGCGCAAGTTTTAAATCATTTTCTCGTCATACACCGCGCGGCAACCGCCAATGAATTTCGGACGGGTGCGTGCGCATATTATCGGCGCCTCGCCTATCTTTTTAACCGAAAGCCGCACGGGCACGGCAACCTTTTTTAAGTGCATCCCTATAAGTGTTCCGCCTATGTCTATTCCGGCGTCGGCTTTTATTTCTTCAACAACGACGGGATTTTTGAAATTTGCGTATGCAACCGTTGCTAAAGAGCCGCCCGCCTTCTTTTGCGGTACGACATTTACAATATCCGAAAAAGGAACGGCTTCACGCTCGGTAACTATTGCCCTGTTAAGATGCTCGCAGCACTGGACGGCAAGATATATCCCCATCGGGTATAAAACGGAGGTTATTCCGTCGAAAATTTCCTTTGCCGTATCGGGATCGGAATTTGTACCTATTTTCGAGCCGACCACCTCGCTCGTCGAGCAACCGACAACCAGAATATCGCCTTTTTTAAGCCCTGATACCTCACAAAGTTCTTTTACTGCTTCTGCAGCCTGAGTCTTTATGTCCATTAAAATCACTTCCTTATACGGTATTGTATCACGATGCGCAAAAAAAGTCAATATTTTTGTGCTTGTTCAAGATTTGTTCATAAAGTAAGTGTATAATATAGATGTAAAGAAATTTTTGGTACAGCAAGGAGAATGAAAATGGCAAAACTTAAAGAACTTAAAAATCCGATAGGAGTAAAAGGCCCTGTACTTACAATAGTTATGGACGGAGTCGGAATTGCGCCCGAGGGACCGGGAAATGCGGTTGCAAGCGCATACACTCCTACTCTCGATATGCTTATGAAGAACTATCCGTGGGTAAAGCTCAAGGCTCACGGCACGGCAGTAGGTCTGCCCGGTGACGACGATATGGGCAACTCCGAGGTCGGTCACAATGCACTCGGCTCGGGTCAGGTTTTCGCACAGGGGGCAAAACTCGTTTCACAGTCAATAGAGAGCGGCAAGATGTTCTCATCCGATACATGGAAAGAAATAGTTTCCAATGTAAAGAGCAATAATTCAACCCTCCACTTCATAGGTCTTTTCTCGGACGGTAACGTTCACTCTCACATAAATCACTTAAAGGCTATGATAGACGAGGCAAAGCG
>CAMETB010000133.1 GCA_945936265.1 uncultured Clostridia bacterium | reverse complement strand
CAGAGGTACGGTCGTTGTCGAGGCGGACATTAACAGCGGTTCCATGATAACGGCAAAAACAACGATAAATCAGGGCAGGGAGCTTTTTGCCGTCCCCGGCCCCGTGCGCACTTTTACAAGCGGAGGGACAAATCAGCTCATAAGAGACGGCGCGCATGTCGTAACCGGCGCAGTTGATATTGTCGAGCAGTTCCTTGACAGTTATCCGGACAAAATAGACATTTCCGGTTCAAAAATGCGCCCCGTATTCAAAAAGCCTCTGAAGGTTGCGTCATACCGGGACATGGACGGATTCTATTCCGGCGCGTCGGATGCGCAGAACGGGGATAAAAACAGAGATTATGAAAACGAGGTAAAACGCGGAAATAAAATACTGAAATCGGGCGAAAATAAATGCAACGTAAACGGAGAGGATAAGAATCGGTTTGACCCCTCGTCCCTCTCCCCGAATGAGAGAAAATTGTATGACTCACTGGAGTATGAAAAACCCGTCACGATTGACGAAATGCGTGTCGACGGGAGGGATATCTCCGATATTGCCGCCACTGTGACAATGCTTGAGATTGCGGGAGCAATAGAGGCAATCCCGGGCGGGCTTTACATAAAAAAGTAATTGTGAAAGGAAAATTCAATGGCAAATAACCTTGTAATACTCGAGTCACCCGGTAAAATCGGGGCTGTAAAGGCTTACCTCGGGTCAAATTATAAAGTGATTGCGTCGATAGGGCATGTAAGAGATCTGCCTAAATCGACTTTAGGTATAGATATAGAAAACGGCTTTGCTCCTCACTATATAAACATAAGGGGCAAGGGCGACGTTATAAGCGAGCTTCGCAAAGAGGCAAAGAGCGCGGACAAAATATTCTTCGCAACCGACCCGGACCGCGAGGGAGAGGCAATTTCGTGGCACCTTGCCGCAATAATCGGAGATGACGCAAAGAAAGCGAAAAGAGTATCTTTCAACGAGATAACAAAGTCTGCTGTAAAAGAGGCAATAAAGCACCCGAGAGAGATAAACATGGATCTTGTAAACTCTCAGCAGGCAAGGCGTATTCTTGACAGAATAGTCGGATATAAACTGAGTCCGTTCCTCTGGAAAACCGTAAAGAGCGGTCTTTCGGCGGGGAGGGTGCAGTCGGTTGCCACCAAAATAATCGTTGAGAGAGAAGAGGAAATAAAGTCTTTTGTTCCGTCGGAGTATTGGAACATCTCAGCAAATCTGAAAACGTCGTCAAAAAAGAGTATCGAGGCACACTTTTACGGCATAGGCGGCAAGAAGACAAAGGTTTCATGTAAAGAGGAAGCGGACAGAATTGTCGCCGAGGTAAAAGAAGGCAACTTTACCGTATCCGATGTAAAGAAGGCTGTAAAGCAAAAATCGCCCGCCCCTCCGTTTACAACCTCCACGCTTCAGCAGGAGGCTTCGAGAAAACTTAATTTTCAGTCCCAGAGGACGATGAAAACCGCACAGGAACTCTATGAAGGCGTAAACGTAGGCGCAGAAAACGGCGGCGTTCTCGGTCTGATAACATATATGCGTACCGACTCCTTAAGAGTTTCAGCCGAAGCACAGGGCGCGGCAAGAGAGTTTATAATAGAAAAATACGGCAAAGAATACTGCCCCGAAAATCCGAGGATATACAAATCGAAATCGAATGCACAGGACGCGCACGAGGCAATCCGCCCGTCAAAAGTTTCTATAGAGCCGTCTTCGGTAAAGAAATATCTTTCGTCAGACCAGTACAGGCTTTATAAACTCATATGGGACAGATTTATAGCAAGCCAGATGTCCTCGGCAAAAATAAACACGGTAATAGCCGACTTTGAAAACCGGGGATATATTTTCCGTTCAAGCGGATACAGCGTTGAATTTCAGGGATATATGGCGATATACGAGGAGTCCGGCGACAAGGCGCCCGCAACCATGGACGACGCTTTTGACCCTGAAAAGAACGTGATGATTACCGACAGCGTGGAGGCGGATCAGCATTTTACCGAGCCTCCTATGAGATACGATGAGGCGACGCTTATAAAATTCCTCGAGGAAAAGGGAATAGGGCGTCCGAGCACATACACCCCGATTATAACGGTTATTATTTCAAGAGGATACGTTGCAAGAGAAGGAAAATCGTTAAAGCCGACCCCTCTCGGAGAGGTTACGACCAAAATAATGAACGAGCATTTCCCCGATATAGTAAACTACAAATTCACTGCGAATATGGAAACGGAGCTTGATTCCATAGCAAACGGCAACGCAACTATGGAAAATGTCCTGTCCGACTTCTATAAAGGATTTGAGAGCGAACTTTCACTGGCGGAAAAAAGCCTTGCAAAAGGCGATATAAAACTTCCCGTTGAGGAAACGGATATAATATGCGAACTTTGCGGCAGTAAAATGGTAGTCAAAAACGGAAAATTCGGCAAGTTTGCCGCCTGCCCGAATTACCCCAAGTGCAAAAACACAAAGCCACTTACAAAAGAAGGAACCGAAAAAGAGGTAAAAAAGCCCGAGACGGCAGACTTCAAGTGTGAACTCTGCGGCGCCGATATGGTTTTGCGCAGCGGCAAATTCGGAGAGTTTTATGCCTGCAGCAATTATCCGAAATGCAAGAATACCAAGCCGAAGGAGACGACGACGGATCTTAAATGCCCCGAATGCGGAGAGAAAATAGTGATGAAATTCACAAAGAGCAAAAAACCGTTTTACAGTTGCTCCGCATATCCGAAGTGCAAGTTTTCCGTCTGGGACATACCGACCGGTCAAAAATGCCCGAAATGTTCCGGAATGCTGCTGAGGAAAAAGGGCAAAGGAATATTGTATTGCTACAATAAAAAGTGCGGTTATCAGGTAAAAGACGATGAAAAATAACGCACATATAAACGTTATCGGCGCAGGCCTTGCAGGGTGCGAGGCGGCGTATCAGGCGGCAGAGGCAGGAGTTTTGGTAACTCTTTACGAAATGAAGCCGAACAAATATACCCCCGCGCATCACAGTCCGGAATTTGCGGAGCTTGTCTGCTCAAATTCTTTAAGATCCGACGACATAACCAATGCGGTGGGGCTTCTTAAAGCGGAACTGCGTTCTCTCGGCTCGCTTATTATGGAGTCAGCCGATAAAAACAAAGTGCCCGCAGGCTCGGCTCTTGCCGTTGACCGTGTAAAATTTTCGTCTTATATTACCGAAAAGATAAAAAATCATCCGAATATAGAGGTCGTAAGCGAGGAAGTCTGCAGTATAAATCCCGACGAAATAACGGTTGTGGCGACAGGCCCTCTTACCTCCGACGCTCTTGCCGATTATCTTAAACACGATATGGCGCTCGGAGATTTGCATTTCTTTGACGCCGCAGCACCTATAGTCGAGTTCGACTCCATAGATATGTCGAAAGCGTTCTTCGCTTCAAGGTATAATAAGGGTGACGCCGACTATATAAACTGCCCGATGAACGAGGAGCAGTACAGGGAGTTTTATAAAGCCCTCGTTACCGCCGGGGAAGCGGAGCTGCACGGGGTTGATAAAGATACGGGCAAGCTTACCGTGTTTGAGGGTTGTATGCCCGTCGAGGTTATGGCAAGAAGAGGATATGAAACATTGCTTTTCGGACCTCTTAAGCCGGTTGGTATAGAAAATCCCGAAACCAAGGAGACTTACTTTGCCGTCGTTCAGCTGAGAAAAGAGAACGTCGAGGGGACTATGTACAATATAGTCGGATTTCAGACGCATCTTAAATTTCCCGAGCAGAAAAGAGTTTTCTCACTTATTCCCGGTCTTGAAAACGCAGTCTTTTTAAGATACGGCGTTATGCACAGGTATACGTATCTCAATTCCCCTGACG
>CAMETB010000132.1 GCA_945936265.1 uncultured Clostridia bacterium | reverse complement strand
GAGGTCTTGCATATCCGATAGCACTTGAAGGAGCGCTGAAAATTCTTGAAACAAACAGAATGAAGGTCAAGGGATATACCATATCCGATTTCTATCACGGACCCGTTGCTCAGCTTCATGCAAACGATCTTGCGATAGTTTTAGCCCAGAGCGGAGTTATGCTTGACGACGCTGAAAAGATGCTTTCAAAACTTAAAAGCGTCGGGGCAAGAACGATTGTTATAACCGATATGGACAACCTTGCAGACAGCGATTTTACAATACACATAAAAAATACAGGAAACGAAAGCACGCTTATGTATCTTATGGCACTTGCTCTGCAACTTACAGCGTTGAAACTTGTATTGGCAAAGGGGATTGATCCCGACAAATCGGATGTTATTTCCAAAATTACGGTGACAAAATAATCCGTACTCGGATTTTTTGATATTTTTATTTCTTTCGGGGGGACTCATGGATAATTTTAACGGCGAACTCAGAGTTATAGGTATGAGAGGATGCGAGGATTTTGCTTCGCAGGTTGATTTCTATCTCAAAAAATGGCGCCATAGCGAAAAAACTTTTATTGCGGATGCACAGTGTCCGAGATTCGGATCAGGAGAGGCAAAGGCTCTTATAAACGAGTCTATGAGAGGTCTTGATCTTTACATTATTTCGGATTGCTTCAACTACGGGGTAACTTACAAGATGTACGGGATGCAGGTTCCCATGAGCCCCGACGATCATTTTCAGGATCTTAAAAGAATAATTGCCGCAACAGGCGGAAAACCCAGAAGAATTTCCGTTATTATGCCTATGCTTTATGAGGGAAGACAGCACAAAAGATCGGCAAGAGAGTCACTTGACTGCGCACTTGCTCTTAAAGAAATAACGAGAATGGGCGTCTCAAATATTATTACTTTCGATGCCCATGATCCCCGTGTCCAGAATGCAATTCCGCTTCACGGTTTTGACAGTGTGAGACCGACTTATCAGATGCTCAAGGCCCTTCTTAAAGAAATTCCCGACATAAAAGTGGACAAGGATAGCCTTATGGTAGTGTCCCCCGACGAAGGCGCGCTTGATCGTGCCATGTATATTGCTTCCGTTGCCGGAATAGAACTCGGAATGTTCTATAAGCGCAGAAACTATTCGATCATAATAGACGGTAAAAATCCGATAGAAGCGCACGAATACCTTGGAAACGACTTTCACGGAAAGGACGCGATAGTCGTTGACGATATGATTTCCTCCGGAGATTCTATGATAGACGTATCTCTCCAACTTAAACAGAGAGGAGCAAAGAGAGTATTCGTTTTTGCTACCTTTGCACTTTTCTGCAACGGACTTGAAAAATTCGATAAGGCGTACAAGGACGGCGTAATAGATAAGATATTTGCCACCAACCTTACATATCACACGCCGGAAATACTCTCGCGTGAGTGGTTCTGCAGTGTGAATATGAGTAAGTACGTTTCTTATCTTATAGACACCATAAACAGAGACGCTTCGATAAGCGATCTTCTGAACCCCGCAAAGAAAATTCACAACCTGCTCGATAAATTCAACAACAACGGCACGGAAGAATTTGAGGAAGACTGAAATTAAGGAATAAATTAAGATGAACGATTTTAAGAATATTGTTGCCTCGGATCTGCTTTTATGCCTTAAAGCTATTTCTTCGGAAATACAGTTAAGCGCAAAGGAAATTTCCGATATGTTTGAGTATCCTCCCGATCCATCGCTCGGAGATATAGCGTTCCCTTGCTTCAGATTAAGCAAGATTTTAAGAAAATCTCCCGTTATGATAGCACAAGAGATCTCGTCAAAGTTAAAATCAGACGTTATATCAGAAGCGCGGGCGGTAAACGGATATCTCAATATATTTGCGTCTGACGATTATCTTATAAAATCCGTGCTTTACGAAATAGAGGATAAAAAAGAGAAGTATGGCTCGGACGGCTCTGGGGTTGGCAAAGTCGCTGTATTCGATTATTCTTCGCCGAATATTGCAAAGCCGTTTCATATAGGGCATTTAGGCACTACGGTTATCGGGCATTCTCTTAAAATGCTCCATCAGTTCCAGGGATATAAATGTATAGGAATAAATTATCTCGGAGATTGGGGAACGCAGTTTGGCAAACTTATTGTCGCATACGACCTTTGGGGAGACGAAAAGACAGTAGAGGAACGCGGAGTTGATGAACTCGTCGATTTGTATGTCAGATTTCACGCTGAGGCGGAAAAGGATGACACACTTAACGAGAGAGCGCGTCACGAATTTTCGAAACTCGAACACCATGACGAAAGAAATACAAAACTCTGGAAGTGGTTTGTCGATATAAGTCTTAAAGAGTATAAGAAAACATATGCGCAGCTCGGAATAGAGTTTGACAGCTATAAAGGTGAAAGTTTTTATACCGACAAAATGCCCGAACAGATTGAAAAACTTCGTCAGTTGGGGCTTCTTAAAATAGACAACGGCGCTTCAATAGTCGATCTTTCAAAATACAATATGCCACCGTGTCTTATCCTAAAAAAAGATGGTTCAACACTTTATCCGACGCGTGATATTGCCGCCGCCGTTTACAGAAAAAAAACGTACAACTTCGATAAATGCGTTTATGTTACCTCGGCGGGACAAAGTCTGCACTTTGCTCAATGGTTTAAGGTTGTGGAACTTATGGGTTACGATTGGTACAATCAGCTCGTCCATGTGCCTTACGGGACTGTCAGCATAAACGGAGAAAAGCTGGCTACCCGAACGGGAAACGTCATATTGTTAAAGGATCTTTTTGCCACAGCAATTGATAAGGTTAAAGATATAATAAATGAAAAAAGTCCCGACCTTGAAAACAAGGATGAAGTTGCGGAGGCAGTAGGAGTTGGTTCCGTGGTATTCTATTATCTTTATAACAACAGAATAAAAGATATAAATTTTGTCATGGAAGACGCTTTAAGTTTCGAGGGTAACACAGGACCTTATGCACAGTACACTTATGCAAGAACCTGCGCTTTGCTTGAGAAAGCGAAGGATATCGACGCTATGGCAACAGTGCCGAAAATAACCGCACCCGAGGAGAGCGAGCTTCTTAAAGTCCTTTCCAGATTTGGTGAAGCGGTAAAAGAAGCAGTCAGGGAATATGAGCCGTCGATTGTAACAAGATATATAATTGAAGTTTGTTCGTCATTCAATAAATTTTATCATAATTGCCCGATAATCTCGGAGAGCGACGATGTCGCAAGAAATACGCGTATACGCTTGACCGCCGCAACAAGAACGGTTCTCGGCTCAGCGTTTGGGCTTATTTGTATCAAAAAAACCGAAAGAATATAAATTAAGAGGTACTTTATGTCAGGACATAGCAAATGGAAAAACATAATGCATAAAAAGGAAAAGACCGACGCGCAAAGGGCGAAGATCTTTACCAAAATAGGAAAGGAAATAGCCATTGCCGTCAAGCAGGGCGGAGCGGATCCTGTCGCAAACTCGAAACTTGCCGCACTCATAACCAAGGCAAAGGCGAATAACGTTCCTAACGACAATATAGAAAGAACCATAAAGAAGGCAAGCGCATCTGATGCAGCCGCACTTGAAGAAATGAGATATGAAGGATACGGTCCCGGCGGAGTAGCCGTAATAGTTACCGCCGCAACGGACAATACAAACCGCACAACACCCGAGATACGTTCTTATTTCAGCAAATACAAAGGTAACCTCGGAACTACGGGATGCGTCGGTTATCTTTTCGAGGATAAAGGCGTTATAATGATATCCAAAGAAGAGGGATACGATGAGGACGAGCTTATGGAGGCGGCGCTTGAAGCGGGCGCGTCGGATTTTGTTTCAGACGAGGACGCATATATAATCTACACCGAG
>CAMETB010000131.1 GCA_945936265.1 uncultured Clostridia bacterium | reverse complement strand
GTAAGCAGATACAACTCATGTGTCTTGTAGCCGCCCCCGAGGGAGTAAAGAAGATTCAGGCGGATCATCCGGATGTTGATATTTTTGCGGCTGCTCTTGATGAAAAACTCAACGACCACGCATATATAGTTCCCGGTCTCGGTGATGCCGGCGACAGAATTTTCGGTACAAAATAAGTAATGAGAGAGTTTATAATAAACTCCAACGATGCGGGACAGCGCCTGGACAAGTTCGTTCTTAAAACGGTAAAGGGCATTCCCGCATCTCTTATGTATAAATCAATACGCCTGAAAAAAATAAAAGTGAACCGTCGTCGTGCCGAGGAAAAGCAGATACTTGAGACGGGTGATACCGTTCAGATGTTTCTCTCCGAGGACTTGTTTTCGGACAAAATAGAGGCAAGCGAACTTATGGCGGTAACTCCTAAGCTGAGAATCGTTTATGAAGACGAAAATATAATCATATGCGATAAGCCTGTCGGCGTGCTTGTACACAGTGGTGACGGTGACGGTAAAACAAACGGTGACGGCAATATAGGGGACAGAAACACTCTTATTTTTCACATACAGGCGTATCTTGCGAGAAAAGGCGAATACGTCCCGTCAAAAGAGAACTCTTTTGCTCCGTCACTTTGCAATCGCATTGACAGAAATACGGGCGGCATTGTCATTGCCGCGAAAAACGCAACCTCGCTAAGAGATATGAATGCAAGGATAAGAGAGGACGGAATAAGCAAGTTTTATCTTTGCGCCGTGCACGGCAAACCCGACAAAAAGGCAGACACTCTTAAGGGCTTTTTGATGAAAAATTTAAAAAGCAACACTGTTCGTGTAGTTGACAAAGAAGAGCGGGGAGCAAAAGAGATAATAACCTCCTACTCTCTTTTGAGATACAATTCCCAAAAGGATATATCGCTTTTAAAAATTCATCTTGTCACGGGCAGAACACATCAGATAAGGGCGCACATGGCGTCGATAGGGCATCCCCTGCTCGGAGACGGAAAGTACGGGATAGTGTCTGAAAAAGACAATCTCGGGTACGCTCATCAGGCGTTGTATTCTTATAAGGTATCGTTCGGCAATGTTTCCGACAGCCTTTCTTACCTTAACGGAAAAGCATTTACGGTAAGCATTTCCAATATACCTTTCCTGAAAGAATTTGATGGCATGGATTTCAAAAAAATATAGATTTATTGTTTCTCCGGTCGTGTCACACTTGCGAAAAAATTCAAGGAAAAAATGTAAGAAAAATATACGAAAAAGTATTGACAAAACAAAAACATTACTGTATAATGAGGATTAGTAGTTGTTTTTATAAAATGGTATGAAAACAGTAAAGGAGATATGGTTGTGAGCAAACGGATTAATGAAAGAAGAGCCAATTCTGCAAATGTTCCCGAAGAACAGCGCGCTACAATAGCCACAGACGGAACCGCGACAAAGACGAAAAATTCTTTCTTGTCGGGATTTATTCTTGTTGTCGCTATATTGGTTGCACTTATTACATTTGTGTTATTTGCGGCAAACGGTCTTATAAGTCTGTATTACTCGAAGGTTGATACCGGAAGTTACAGCGAGGGAGAAATCACCGTTACAAACAAAATAGAGGACATGTATCCCTATGAGATTGAGGACGCAAAGTTCAGCGATATGAAGGACAAGGTAATCGCTAATTTCAATACGGCTTCGAAAAATATAAAAGTCGACGAAAATGTACTCAATTATGTTATCGTCGGTGTAGATAAACTTACCGATGACGCCTCCGCGGGTCACGCCGACGTTATAGTGGTTGCTTCCGTCAATAAAAATACGAATGAAGTTACATATGCAAAGCTCAATTCAAGAGTACTTACATATATTCCCGATGTTGAAAAAGTCGGTCCTATGCAGGATGCATATGAGTGGGGCGGTGCCGCTTTACTTGCAAAGACTGTTTCTCAGAATATGGGAATAGGAATTAACGGGTATGTTGAAATCAACATAAAAGGTTTTGCCGATGTAGTTGATAAGGTCGGCGGAATTACGCTTGCTCTTTCGGATTCCGAGATAGCGAATGTAAATGCCGCAATATCGGAGCTTAAAGACAGATTCGGTATGAATGGCATTACAGATGTTGCAATGGAGGACGGAAGAGTACACCTTAACGGAGACCAGGCTCTTGCTTACCTGAGAGGAACTTCTCTCGACGGAAGGAACGATGCGATTATGCGTGTGCTTAGTAAGGCAACAAAGGCCGCTATAAGTCAGGGATTTGGCGGAGTTAAAGGCTTGGCAGACGCTCTTACGGCAAGTGCAGCTACATCCGCAACAAGAGAAGATGTTGCCTCTATGTTCCAGTTGGCACTTGAAGCCCTTGATAAAACCGGAGTAGAAACAATAGTTTTCGGTAAAGACGTTGTTGACAGTTTCAGAGGCAGCCTTTATACTGTAGACTATGCAGCAGAGAGAGCAGCCATGGTAAGTGCACTTTACGGTGCTTGAAAATTGATAAAAATAAACGGTAGTTTTGCTACCGTTTTATTTTGAAGATATTGTCACCACAATTTTATTTATCGGTGACAATATTATATACAACAGGAGGCAAGGTATGACGGTAAAAGAGACAGTTCTTGAAATATTTCAGGAAAACATAGGGAAAAGTATCTCCGGTCAGGAAATAGCCACTCGCATAGGGGTCAGCCGTAATTCTGTCTGGAAAGCCGTAGTGCAACTCAAAAACGAGGGATATCTTATATCTTCGCAAACAAGAAACGGATATATATTCTCGCCGGATAACGACATTTTCAATGTATCTTCGGTTAAATCGCTTATGAAAAGTGAGCATGAAGTAATTATAATTGACAAAGAAAGTTCGTCAAATACAATTGCAAAAGATCTTGCAACTGCCAATGCCGAGGAGGGCACAGTCGTCATAGTCAAGAGTCAGACTTGCGGAAGGGGCAGAATGGGCAGAAGTTTTATATCAAGCAGTGAAAACGGTCTCTATATGAGTATAATTTTAAGACCGAAATTGCCTGCGACAAGGAGCGTCAATGTTACTGTCCTGTGTGCTGTAGCCGTAGCGGAAGCCATTGAGGAAACAAGTGGACGGGAATGCAAAATAAAGTGGGTAAACGACATCTTTATAAACGAAAAAAAATCATGCGGCATTCTTACCGAAGCTTCGGTGAATTTGGAAAACGGTCAGCTTGATTACGCAATTGTCGGAATAGGAGTAAATATAGCGCCTCCTTCGGAAGATGGATTCCCTGATGAGATAAAAGATATTGCCGGCAGCATATATTCTGATCGCATGCCCAAGGGATACAAATCACTGCTTGCCGCAAGAATAGTAGATAAATTTTTTAAATATTATCCCGATATGGAGAAAAAAGAGTATATAAAACCGTATAGAGAAAAATCAAACATAATAGGGAAACAGGTAAATGTTTATATAGGTAATGAGATAATAAGCGGGGTTGTAAAAGATATAGACGATGATGCAGCCCTTATAGTAAATACCGGAAACGGCTTAAGAAAATTTAATTCCGGAGAGGCAAGAGTGCGCAAAATTTAAGGACAAATAAAATATGAAAAACGATAATAATATAACGAAAATAGAATCCGATGATAAAGAAAAATCAAAAAGCAGTGACCGGGCAAAAGAACAATCCGAACACATCAGATTAAAAAATATGGTGTTTATAGCCGTATTTGCGGCTTTAATAGCGGCGCTTTCTCAAATATCAATCCCTATGCCTAATATGGTGCCAATAACTCTTCAGACTTTTGCCGTCTCTCTTGCCGGATATTTTCTCGGTTCAAGAAAAGGACTTGCAAGCGTAGGTGTATATGTGATGCTCGGCGCTGCAGGAACTCCGGTTTTTGCCTCGTTTAAGGGCGGATTTGCCGT
>CAMETB010000130.1 GCA_945936265.1 uncultured Clostridia bacterium | reverse complement strand
GCCCATACGGCAGCGCCGGATGAAATACCGACCAGAACACCCTCGTTTTTGCCTATCATTTTACCGGTTGCAAAAGCATCCTCGTTGGTTACGGTAATAATCTCATCATATATAGTCGTATCGAGTACTTTCGGTACAAATCCTGCGCCGATACCCTGTATCTTATGTGAACCTGCAACTCCCGTCGATAATACAGGTGATGATGCCGGCTCTACCGCTACAACCTTTACATCGGGATTTTTTGACTTCAAGTATTTTCCGACACCGGTTACCGTTCCGCCCGTTCCTACTCCGGCAACGAAAATGTCAACCTTTCCGTCTGTGTCCTCGTATATCTCGGGGCCTGTTGTAAGGAAATGCGCCTCGGGGTTTGCGGGATTTACGAACTGACCGGGGATAAAGCTGTTCGGTATTTCTGCGGCAAGCTCGTCTGCCTTGGCAATGGCGCCCTTCATACCTTTTGCGCCCTCGGTAAGCACAAGCTCCGCGCCGTATGCCTTCATAAGCTGGCGGCGTTCAACCGACATGGTCTCGGGCATTACTATTATTATTCTGTATCCTCTTGCGGTAGCAACCGATGCAAGACCTATACCCGTATTACCGGAGGTGGGCTCTATTATTACGGAACCCGGTTTGAGTTTTCCGCTCTTTTCCGCATCGTCAAGCATTGCTTTTGCAATTCTGTCCTTGACGGAACCGGCGGGATTGAAATATTCAAGCTTTGCAAGTATTGTTGCTTTAAGTTCAAGTTTTTTTTCGGTATTAGTGAGTTCGAGTAAAGGTGTTTTTCCGATAAGTTGATCGGCTGATTTATAAATGTTTGACATAATTATTCTCCTTTGAAAATCAAAATATTATTTTTGGGTTCTGTTCATTCTTTATTTTTTGGGCAGTCAACATCGCTCAAAAAGAAATTTGATTTTCGTTTCAAATATAAAGCCTTTCATTTTCATATTTGCCTACCAATCCGATATGTTGATAGTATTATATCACTGCCGTGACGGATTGTCAAGTAGTAAAATGAAATTTTTTCAATTTTTTATCCCGGAGAATGAATTGAGTATAAAAACTGTACTTTATTGTTTCTTTGCATCCGCTCTTATGGCTCTTAAACGCTTCATAACATCGTTTTCTCCTCTTCCGAAATAATCGTGGAGAAGATCGTATTCGCGATAGAGTTTATCGTATATTTTACTGTTCTCTTTTATCGGATGATATACTTTATCCGATACCTTGCCCATATGCTTTGCGGCTTCAAATATATTATCGTATCCGCCTTCCTTTGAGCCTGCACAAGCGGCGGCGAATATTGCGCTTCCGAGTGCGGGAGTCTGTGAAGATGCGGTTATTTTTATATCCATACCGATAACATCGGCATATATCTGCATAGTAAACGGATCTTTCATTGCTATTCCGCCTGCCGCATAAAATTCATCTACCGCAATACCGTTTTCTCTGAAAGTTTCTATTATCTTTCTCGTACCGAAAGCGGTTGCCTCAATGAGCGCCCTGAACATTTCCTCTGGTTTTGTAAGCAGGCTCATACCTATGAACATACCTGAAAGATCGACGTCAACAAGAACGCTCCTGTTTCCGTTCCACCAGTCAAGAGCAAGTATTCCGCTCTCCCCTGCCTTGAGTTTTTCAGCCTTCTGAACCATGAGTTTCATAGGAGATATTCCGAGTTTGTCGGCTTCTTCTTTGTATTCGTAAGGCGTGAAGTTATCGACAAACCACGCGAAATGATCGCCGACGCAACTCTGCCCTGCCTCGTATCCGAAAAATCCCGGCAAAATTCCGTCCTCGACAACTCCGCACATGCCGGGAACTGTTTTTTCCTCAGTACCCATAAGCATATGACAAGTAGAAGTTCCCATTATTGCGAGCATTTTATTAGGAGCGTCTATACCGAGCGCGGGAACGGCAACGTGCGCGTCAACGTTTCCTACGGCAACGGCGATGCCCTCGTTAAGACCTGTCAGTTCTGCCGCCTTCGCTGTAAGCGTGCCTGCTTTTTCGCCAAGAGGCGTTACGGGACAATTCATTTTATCTTCTATTACATTTTCAAGGCGGGGATCAAGGGCTTTAAAAAATTCCTTTGAAGGATAGCCGCCTGCTTTGTTGTACATCGCTTTATAACCCGCCGTGCAGGAGTTTCTCGTCTGCTTACCGCAAAGTTGCCATACGACCCAGTCGGTAGCCTCTATAAAGAAATCGGCGGCATCATAAATCTCGGGGGCTTCGTCAAGCGTTTGCCATATCTTAGGAAAAGCCCATTCGCTTGATATTTTTCCTCCGTAGTTATCTATCCACTTCTCTTTTCTTTCCCTTGCTATCTCGTTCAGTCTGTTTGCGTAACTCTGTGCGGCGTGATGCTTCCAAAGTTTTACATAAGCGTGTTTGTTACCTTTGAACTTATCGTCAAAGCAAAGGGGCGTTCCGTCTTTATAGACAGGCATCAAAGTGCAGGCGGTAAAGTCTATCCCGACACCGATTATATCGTTTTTATCAACACCGGATTTCTTTATTACCTCGGGAACGGTATAACCGAGCACGTCTATGTAGTCCTGCGGATGCTCAAGTGCCCAGTCGGGCGGGAGCTTCGTTATTCCGTCCGGCAGATATTCATCCATAACGGCGTGCTTATATTCAAGTGTTGACGAGGCAATTTCCTCCCCGTTTGATACATCGACGAGCACGGCTCTGCCCGAGAGCGTACCGTAATCGATGCCTATGGTGTATTTTTTTGACATGGTAACCTCCGATTGACATTATCGTTTTTATATATTATACTATTCTTACAGAAAGAAGTCAATAGAAATTGTTTTCTTATTTCTTATGTAAAATTGTTCTTTGTTAAAAATTTTAGTGCATTTTTCACAAATTAGTGATTGACAAACACAAATGTTTGTGCTACCATATATAGAGTAATCGTGCAGGATAAAGGAGGATGATGGGATTGAAGGCAAAAACTACTTTCCGCCGGCTTGAAAAAAAATTCATTCTGACAGAAGAACAATTTCTGCGCGTCAAAGAAGAAGTAGACAAGCGCTTTGTCCCTGACGAATACGGAGAGACCAAAATATGCAATCTCTATTTTGACACCCCTTCTTATCTTCTGGTGCGGCGTTCAATTGAAAGGCCTGTGTTCAAGGAAAAGTTAAGGCTCCGTACATACGGTGTTCCAACGGAAACTTCCCAATCTTTCATAGAAGTAAAGAGGAAATATAAATCGGAAGTTTACAAGCGGAGGATAGGACTACCGTTAAATGAAGCGATTGATTTTCTCGAAAAAGGAAAAGAATTAAAAGAGCATTCACAAATTTCAAACGAAATCGAATACTTTATGTCAATGTATGAAACCCTTAAACCTATGTTTTACATATCATGTGACAGAAGTGCCTTCTTCTACAAAGATAATATGAATATAAGGGTTACATTTGACAGAAATCTTACCTGGAGAAACTATGATTTCGACTTGACAAAAGGATCATACGGGGAACTTCTCTTACCTGCCGATATGATTCTTATGGAGATAAAAATTCCGGACGCCATACCTCTATGGCTGGCAAAACTTATGTCAGAGCTCGGAATTGTCGGCGCGTCGTTTTCAAAGGTGGGTAACGCATATATAAATATGATCAAGCAAAGGAGTCTTTCAGATGAGCAAACTGTTTCAAAGTATATTTAATGAATCAATATCGCAAACCGGGTCGGTTCAGCCGTGGGTATTCTTCACCCTGCTCGGAGTTGCCGTCGTTATAGGATTGTTTATAGCGTTTTGTTATATGTTCCGTAACGAATATTCAAAAAATCTCGTGATTTCACTTGCAATTTTGCCCCCGATTGTAACCGTTCTCATAATGCTTGCCAGCGGTAACATAGGAGTGGGTGTTGCAATAGGTGGCGTATTTGCTCTGACAAGGTTCCGCTCTGCACAGGGT
>CAMETB010000129.1 GCA_945936265.1 uncultured Clostridia bacterium | reverse complement strand
ACACTTGTATGACGCTATGCCGAAAAGCGCCACCTTCTTCTCCGTTACGGGCAAAGCGCCGCCGTCATTTTTGAGCAGTACCGCACCGTTTGCGGCTGCCTGCCTTGCAAATCTGATTTTCTCTTCTCTTAACATAATATACCTCCCGTGTTTATTTTTTAGGGTAACTGTCTTTAAGACCGACTATTCTGTTATAGGTGTTTTCATACTTTGAATCCTTGCAGAAATAGCCGTTTCTTACAAACTGGAACTTGTCGCCCGCCTTTGCATCCGCAATAGACTTTTCGACAAGCGCGTTCTCTATCTTTATAAGGGAATTCGGATTAAGATAATCGTCGTAGGTCTTGTCCTCGGGAATGTCGGAAACGTTCTCTATGGTGAAAAGCTTATCGTAAAGCATAAGATTTACTTTATCGCAGTTTTCGGAGCTTAACCAGTGGATAGTTCCCTTTACCTTTCTTCCGTCGGTGGGGTTTCCGTTGCCGGACTCAAGATCAGCCGTGCAGTGAAGCTCGACAACTTTTCCGTTTTCGTCCTTTATTACCTCGTTGCACTTTACTATATAAGCGCCCATCAGTCTGACTTCTCCGTCGGGCTTGAGTCTGAAGAACTTAGGAGGCGGAACTTCCTCGAAATCGCTCCTGTCGATATAAATCTCTCTTGTAAAGAGCAGATCTCTCGTTCCTGCATTTTCGTCATTCGGATTGTTTGAAACGGGGAAATATTCGCGCTTGCCCTCGTCGTAGTTGGTTATTACGACTTTTACAGGATCGGAAACGCATATTCTGCGCGGCGCGCTCATATTGAGTTCCTCGCGTATGCAATGCTCGAGAAGTTCTATATCAACGATGCTATAAGCCTTTGCAACGCCCGCACGACTTACAAAATCAATGATTGACGAGGGGGTATATCCACGTCTGCGCAGTCCGCAAAGGGTCGGCATCCTCGGGTCGTCCCAGCCGTCGACAAGACCGTGCTCGACAAGGTAGCGGAGGTATCTCTTGCTCATTACCGTATAGGTTACGTTGAGCCTTGCAAATTCTCTCTGCTTCGGCTTATGCTCAAAGCCTATATTATTGACAACCCACTCGTACAAAGGACGGTGATTTTCAAATTCGAGAGAGCAAAGCGAGTGCGTTATACCCTCTATTGCGTCCTGTATGGGATGTGCAAAATCGTAAAGCGGATAAATGCACCATTTGTCACCCTGCCTGTGATGATGTGCTCTTAAAATGCGGTATATCGCAGGGTCTCTCATATTTATATTGGGAGAGGACATATCTATCTTTGCGCGCAGAGTTTTAGAGCCGTCGGGAAACTCGCCGTTTTTCATTCTTTCGAAAAGGTCGAGGTTTTCTTCAACGCTCCTGTTCCGGTACGGGCTTTCTCTGCCCGGCTCCGTAAGGGTGCCTCTGTACTCTTTCATCTCCTCGGCACTTAAATCGCATACATACGCCTTACCGTCTTTTATAAGCTTTACGGCGTATTCGTAGCATTTGTCAAAATAGTCCGAGCCGTAATACACTCCGCCCGTAGGAACGGCGCCGAGCCACAAAAGGTCCTCGTATATGCTCTTTACATACTCGTTGTCTTCCTTTGACGGATTGGTGTCGTCATACCTTAAATTGAACAGCCCGCCGTACTTTTTCGCCGTGGACCAGTTTATCCATATCGCCTTTGCGCTCCCTATATGGAGGTACCCGTTAGGCTCGGGCGGAAAACGGGTGTGTATCTTCTCCGTAAAGCCGTTTGCTATATCCTCGTCTATTATGTCGTATATAAAATTTGAACTCATTTCTTCCATAAAGATACCTCTTAAAGCGATTTTATCATGTTTCTTATGCGCAAAACTACCCTGTCGTATCCGAGTATCTGCATAACGCTGTACATATCGGGAGAATTTGCTTTACCCGATATTGCTATTCTTATAAACATACTTATATCCGCAACGTTGCCTTTGTATGAGTCGGGACTTAATTTGTATGCGCGCATATCGGAAGCATAGCCGAGCATATCGGCAATATCCTTTATCTTGTCAAACCATACGCCCGAATCGTCCTTTATATCAAAGGTTTCGATAAATTCCGAAAGCGCCTTCTTTATGTCTTCCTTCGGGAACTTGTCGGGATACTCGTCCTGTATTCTGAAATATCCGTCAAAGAAAAGGTCGATATAGTCCTTTACCTCGCTCCATACGGCAATATCCTTTCTCGGATTTTTGCCGCCCCTGCCTATTGCGAATATTTTTTTTGTATAGTCGGGGTCGGAGGTCATTTTTTCATAAAGGTCGGGGTCGTACTCTTTTGCCCATTCCGTTGAGAGATTATAAACCTCGTCTGCACTCATTCTTGAAATCACATTTTTGGAAACGTCGTTTAACTTAGCACTGTCGAAAAGCGAACCTGCCGGATTCATTTTCTTATAGGAAAACTTAAACTCGTCGGCGGGTAAGGTGGGATTTGCCCTTCTCCAGTCCTCAAAGTTCGAGTTGAGAATTGTGAGAATATATTCGTAAACCGCCTTTGTAGGATAGCCCTCCTGCTTATAGAAGGTAAGCGCAAGTTCGGGGTCTTTTCTCTTTGAAAGCTTGCGCTTTGATGTGCCATCCATTTTCATAAGCGGACCTATATGCAGATATTTCGGGGGTTTCCAGCCGAGCGCCGCAAAAAGTTGAAGATGGAAAGGCAGTGTCGAGAGCCATTCGTCGCCTCTTACAACGTGGGTTGTGCGCATAAGATGGTCGTCAACGACGTGGGCAAAATGGTAAGTCGGTATTCCGTCGGACTTCAACAAAACGTGGTCTATATCGTTTTCCGTAAGCTCGAGATTGCCTTTTATATAGTCCGTAAACTTTATCTTGTGCTCAATCGAGCCCTCGGACCTGAACCGCAAAACCCACGGTTTGCCCTGTGCAAGTTCTTTTTCTATATCCTCGATGGGTCTGTCCCTCCAGACTGCCCATTTGCCAAAGTATCCGAAATTCTCTTTGAGCTTTTCCTGCTCGGCGTGGATATTTTCAAGTTCTTCCTCAGTGCAAAAGCACGGATACGCTTTTCCCTCGCGAACAAGCCTTTTTGCGTAAACGTGATAAATATCGGCTCTCATGCTTTGACGGTAGGGACCGTAAAAGCCGCTGTCGCCGTCTATTGTGGCGCCCTCGTCAAAATGTATGTTGTAGTGCTTCAAGGTTTCAATAAGCACCTCGACGGCACCCTCAACCTCTCTCTTTTTATCCGTGTCCTCAACGCGAAGGAACAAAACACCGCCCGACTGGTGTGCCAAGCGCTCCGACGTTATTCCCTGTACGAGATTGCCGAGATGAACAAACCCCGTAGGGCTCGGTGCCATTCTCGTAACTACCGCACCTTCCACAAGATCTCTTTGGGGAAATCTCTTTTCAAGTTCTTCCTCCGTTGTTTTGACGTTTGGAAAAAGCAATTCTGCCAGATAATTGTTGTCCATTTTTATATCTCCGTTATCGTCTTGGTGAAATAAAATGTAAAAATTTTATTTATTGTATCACATTTATTAAGGATTGTCTATATTTTTTGCCATATTTTTTTTATTTTCTTGCAATAAAAAAGCGTTCCTGCATTTGCAAAAACGCTCTATATGGGGTTATGGAATTATTTTTTCATTTTCTTGCCGAATACGAATACGGAAAGAGCAAGAACGGCTACTGCGTATGCGGTAAGTATTAAAAACGGCTTCCATATATCCGTAAAGTTGCATGCAAGGGCGTATCTTGCAACGTCGACGGCGTTTGCAAACGGCAAGCAGTATGCAACCGTTTTGAAGCCGTTGCCCAGAAGATCAAGTGAAAACCACGTACCGCTTAACCATGCGCTTATGTTTGTGAGGAGCGCGCCGCAAAAGCCCCCGACCTGCTTTACGTTGAAAAGCGAGCCGAAAAGAAGCCCGAACCCGACAAACAGAAGCGACGTCGGAA
>CAMETB010000128.1 GCA_945936265.1 uncultured Clostridia bacterium | reverse complement strand
CAGATCAAAGCCCGTCATACCGTTTAAACTGAAATTGAAGTCCCTTGTTCTTATATATGCCTTGTGTATTCTTCTTATCGAGGTAAGAAGCATCGCCATGGTGTGCTCGGCAACGGCGTATGGTGAATATGCCGGCACTCTGAAAATATGGATTTTGCCGTATGCGTGCTTTACATCGACATTATTATAACCTGCACAGCGCAGTGCAATGGCTTTTATACCGTATCCGTAGAGTTTGTCTATGACTTTTGCGTTAAGATCATCATTGACAAATACGCACACGCCGTCAAATCCGTTTGCAAGCTCTGCCGTATCCTCGTTTAATTTTGTTTCAAAGTATTTGAACTCTATTCCATGTTCGGCACCGTATTTTTCAAAAGACGGTTTATCGTAAGGTTTGGCGTCAAAAAATGCGAATTTCATAAAAAACTCCTTAAATAATATTTATATTTTTATTGTACCCTGTTTTTCACTTAAAATCAATGAGAGAAAAAGAAAAATCATCTTTTTAAGCATATATTGTTGAAAATAACGATTTTTACATATAATTTCAGAATAAAAATTTTCGTCTGTTTTCAAAAAATAAGCCTTAAAATCACTTGACAAAGAAAATAGTAAATGTTAAAATAAATACGGTAAAGGTTTTTGCAACTGACGGATGGCGGAATAACCGCATGGGAGCAAAAATCGTCATGTGTCGACCGTCTGGGCAGTTCTACCTTTAAGGGTAGGACCGCCCTGTTTGTTTTTTGAAATTATTGCCATATTCTGAAAGGAGAGCGAAAATGAGAAAAATCGCAATCATAATGGGCAGTGACAGCGACCTTCCGACAGTGGAGCGCGGTATAAATGTTCTTCGCGAGTACGGGGTTCCTTTTGAAGTACATGTGTATTCTGCGCACAGAACACCCGCTGAGGCAGCGGAGTTTGTTAAAGGAGCGGAAAAGAACGGCTTCGGCGTTATTATAGCCGCAGCGGGAATGGCGGCGCATCTTGCAGGCGCAGTTGCTGCAAATACGGTACTTCCGGTTATAGGAATACCCATATCAAGTAAAAATACAGGTGGCGTTGACGCGCTCCTTTCGACAGTACAAATGCCGTCGGGCATACCCGTGGCAACCGTGGCTATCGACGGGGCAGCCAACGCCGCTTTGCTTGCAATAGAAATTCTCGCTCTTTCCGAGCCGACCCTTGCCGAAAAATTAAAAGAGGCAAGAGAGGCTGGTGCTCGCAAGGTTCTTGCAAAAAATAAAGAGATAGAAGAAAAGTACAATAGTTAAACGGAGGAACTCAAAATGGAAAAAACGGTACAACTTTATGAAGGAAAGGCGAAAAAAGTATTCGCAACCGACGATAAGGATTATGTAATAGTGTCCTACAAGGACGATGCGACCGCTTTTAACGGTCTTAAAAAGGGAACTATTGCCGGCAAGGGAGTAATCAATAATAAAATGAGCAACTTTCTTATGCAGATTCTCGAAAAGCACGGGGTAGAAACCCATTTTGTAAAAGAACTTTCCGACAGAGAAACGCTCGTTAAGAAAGTATCCATAGTTCCTCTCGAAGTAATAATAAGAAACATTTCCGCAGGCTCTTTTGCAAAGCGTTACGGAGTAGATGAGGGAATAGTTTTCGACGAGCCCACAATAGAGTTTTCGTATAAAAACGACGAGCTCGGAGATCCGCTTCTCAACTCCTATCACGCACTTGCCCTGAAACTTGCCACCAAATATGAAATAGAGAAGATAAAATCAATGGCATTTAAGGTAAATGAGGTTCTCAAGGACTATTTCAAAAAGTTAAATGTAACTCTTGTTGATTTCAAACTCGAATTCGGTAAAACCTCTGACGGAAATATAGTCCTGGCAGACGAAATTTCTCCCGACACCTGCAGGTTCTGGGACAGCACGACGGGCGAAAAACTCGACAAGGATCGCTTCCGCAGAGATCTCGGCGGAGTAGAGGATGCATATAAGGAAATGATGCATCGTATAATGGGAGAAAACTGATGTCAGATTTGCGTGAAGAATGCGGAGTATTCGGCATATTCTCGAGTCATAAAACGGATGTTGCCGTTTCCACTTACTACGGCTTGTACGCCCTACAGCACAGAGGGCAGGAGAGTTGCGGTATAGTAGTAAATGACGACGGAATATTCCGCACATATAAGGATGTGGGGCTTGTAAACGATGTTTTTACCCCAAATGTACTTACGGGTCTCGGCGAGGGAAACATCGCGGTAGGACATGTCCGTTACGGTACAACGGGTTGCAATGACAGAACAAATGCCCAGCCGATAGTAATAAACCATATAAAAGGCAGGCTCGCCCTTGCCCATAACGGAAATCTCGTCAATTCCGCCGAACTGCGAGGAGAACTTGAACTTCAGGGCTCTATATTCCAGACGACGAGCGATACCGAGGTAATATCCTATATAATCACAAAGGAGCGTCTTAGCGCATCGAGTATAGAAGATGCGGTGAGCCGTGCTATGAACACGGTAAAAGGCGCTTATTCGCTCGTTATATCATCACCTTCAAAATTGATAGCGGTAAGGGATGAAAACGGATTCAGACCGCTTTGCTACGGTCAACGCTCAGACGGCGCTTACGTTGTCGCCAGCGAAAGCTGCGCGCTTGACGCGGTGGGAGCAACGCTTATAAGAGATCTTTTGCCCGGCGAAATACTCGTATTTTCAAGAGACGGCGTAAAATCTATGACGGAGCATTGCGCAAAAGGAAAGGAATCGTTCTGCGTTTTCGAGTACATATATTTTGCCCGTCCCGATTCAGTCATAGAGGGATGTTCCGTTCACGCCGCAAGGGCAAGAGCAGGTGCGCTTCTTGCAATAGACCATCCCGTTCAGGCAGATGTTGTCATAGGCGTTCCCGATTCGGGAATTGACGCGGCAATAGGCTTCTCAAAACAGTCGGGCATACCGTACGGCGTCGGTCTTATAAAGAACAAGTACATCGGCCGTACCTTTATAGCCCCGGGGCAGAGTACACGTGAGGACAAGGTAAAAATAAAGCTCAATCCCGTTGTCGATACGGTAAAGGGAAAGAGAATAGTCTTAATTGACGATTCAATAGTAAGAGGGACGACAAGCGCAAGAATAGTCAAGCTTTTAAGGGACGCAGGCGCAAAGGAAATACATATGCGCATATCGGCGCCGCCGTTTCTCAATCCCTGCTATTACGGCACGGATATAGATTCAAGGGATATGCTTATCGCCTGCAATCACACCGTTGACGAAATAGCGAAGATAATAGGCGTTGACAGCCTCGGATATTTAAGTATTCCCGACGCAAAGCGTATGGCTTCGGCGGGAAAGTGCAAGGGATACTGTACCGCTTGTTTTGACGGCTCATATCCCACTAAAATATCCGAAATTTCCGAAAAGAGCAGATTTGAACACAAAATATCCGAAGTTGGAGGAAGGAAATGAAAAATTCAAGATCGGAAAGTTATGCGGCGGCAGGAGTCGATATAACCGCAGGCTACAAAGCGGTAGAACTTATGAAACAGCATATTGCTAAAACGTTCGCAAAAGGAGTAGCGTCAGATATAGGCGGCTTCGGAGGGCTTTTTGAACTTGACCTGACGGGCATTTCAAAGCCCGTGCTTGTCAGCGGAACGGACGGAGTCGGAACAAAACTTAAAATGGCTTTCCTTGCGGACAAGCACGATACTGTCGGTATCGATTGCGTTGCAATGTGCGTAAATGATATAATCTGTTGCGGCGCAAAACCGCTTTTCTTCCTTGACTATATTGCTTGCGGCAAAAACGTACCAGAAAAAATTGCCGATATAGTAAAAGGCGTAGCAGACGGTTGCGTTATGTCGGGTGCTGCTCTCATAGGTGGTGAGACCGCCGAAATGCCGGGCTTTTATCCCGTAAACGAATACGATCTCGCCGGATTTTCCGTCGGTGTCGTTGATAAAGACAAGATAATAGATAATTC